>MVZJ01000023.1 GCA_002069095.1 Bacteroidetes bacterium ADurb.BinA174
GTTGACGACTTGTATTCCGCCACAAACTTCCTGTTGCAGAATGCCGACAAGTTAAATATCGATGCATCACGAATCATCATCAGTGGCTCCAGTGCAGGTGCAATGACTGTTCTGCAGGCAGATTACGAGAAACGCGATTTACGGGAATCGGCAAAAGCGCTCCCCGATGATTTCCAGTATGCCGGTGTAATCGCTTATGCCGGTTCTATTTTCAGCACCGAAGGTACTCCGTCTTACACACTTCGCCCCGCCCCTACCCTGTTTTTCCACGGAAGCGGCGATAATCTGGTTCCCTACACCAAAACCCGTTTTTTCAAACTGGGCGTTTTCGGGTCGAAAGCCTTGGCAAAACGATTCAACGAACAAGGTTATCCTTACACATTTTATACAATGGAAGATATTGGGCACGATGTAGCCGAATATCCCATGCAGGAATTTCAACCGGAAATTGAGAAGTTTATTCAAGATTTTGTTTTCTATAAAAAACAATGGATGCTGGATATCAATCTCAAAGATAAACTGCGCGTTCCCGATCCCAAAATGAATCCCAAGAATTATTATAATTAACCGATATAGACACACGGCCGTGAGTCTACCCGCGACTCGCAACGCGTAACAATCAACTCGGCAATTATGTACAAATTCTTAGAAAAATACCTGCTCATTATAGCCATGGTTACCGGAATAACGTTTCACAAACAGTTGTACGTTTTTAATCCGGTTATCCCCTACTTGTTATCGTTGATGCTTTTCGTAACCTATTGCCGGGTAACGTGGAACGAAGTTCAGTTAACAAAATTCCATTACATCCTGCTCACCATTCAATACGTAGGAAGCGCCGCCGTGTACCTTCTTCTTAAACCGTTCAACGAAATTCTGGCGCAAGCCGTAATGATTTGCATTCTTACCGCAACGGCTACATCGGCGCCTGTTGTTACCGGAATTTTGGGCGGAAGCATAGCTGCTACAGCTACATATTCCATTATCAGTAATCTGTCGGTAGCTTTTATTGCACCGGTTTTCCTTTCCGTAGTTGGGAAATCGGGCGATACAGTTTCTTTTTCCGCATCGTTCTGGTATATTTTCCAAAAAGTGATGCCTATTCTGCTTGTGCCTTTCGTGTTAGCGCTTTTACTGGCGAAAATATCGCCAAAAGCACACCGAAAAGTACGTGGCGCGCAAATAGTTTCGTTTTACTTGTGGGCAACAGCGCTCACCATTGTTATCGGAAACGTAACGCAATTTGTGTTGGCACATAACGATGGAAATTATTCGCTTGAGCTGACCATTGCCGGACTTACACTCGTGGTGTGCCTGATGCAATTTATCTTTGGACGAAAAATTGGTTCCCGCTTCAACAATACCGTTGCCGGAGGGCAAAGTCTCGGGCAAAAAAACACGGTACTGGCGATATGGCTCACGCAAACCTATCTCAATCCGCTGGCTTCGCTTGGACCCGGATTGTACGTGTTGTGGCAGAATCTGGTAAATTCGTGGCAGATTTGGCGGAAGAAGAAATTAGAGGAGAAAGTTTTAAATGAGTAAGAACAACTTTAAAGTTATATAGTTTTCTTACTTTTTTGTGGGCAGAAAAAGCTTAAGTAACTTATGCATAAATTACTATTACACATTGCTTTTATCGTAAAAATTGAGCAAATAGTAAAAAAATAAGAATACGCCTGACGGACGATTTAAGCGGCGTAGCATCGTTTAGAGGAGAGATAAACGGAAAATTCGTGCTCTTTTCGCACGATATGAAATCGGCCGTTTACACCTACCTGTTCGACGATTCACGATTGGAAAAAGGACAAACACAACTGCTTACCTTTACCGCTACCGATAGTGCGGGAAATAGTTCGGAATATAGTTTTGAGTTTGGGTATTAAAGATGTATAAATCTGGCACTGTCTGTATCTACTATATTACGTGTGTGCATGCGTTTTTAACAATTTAGATTTTTCTAAAACTTTATTTTTTGTTTTTGGAGTAAAAACCTTTCTTTACCCAAAATAATAAAATTGCATCATATTGATATAATTCAGCTTCCTCAATAGAAAGAACAACCAATGCGGTTCGAATTTTGTCTCCATATTTCTCATTCCATTCTTTCACAGCATTGAAGTACTCTTTTTTGGAAGATAAAGTCCCTCCGTTACTCCTTGTTATGAATAAAATTTTCTTGCCTTTGAAATCAAAATCATTCCGATTTTCAATATATTCATTTAAAAATACTGATTCATAATTGTTTAATTCAGAATTATTATCTTGACCACAGTGCTCCACACTTTTTTTAAATGTATTCAAAAATTGTAAATCGTCTAAATATACAATGTTATTTGGATTTGTGATTATCACTGTATTATACCCTTCCTTAGAAAACTCAATATTAATATTAGGCTTCTTTGGAATTAATGGCCCAAATTTTCCGCAAGCAGAATATTTGCCAAGGCTATCGGAGTAATTTTCTTGACCTGTTTCTAAAACTCTATATTTGACATTTTCAATAGGAGCCCGGGTAAATTTATCATAAACAGTTCCAACTGCACATCTAGCTCCTTCACAACTCATCAAGCAAAGGGAAATGATAAAAGTCAAGAAAAGAATTTGAATATTCTTATTTATTTTGCTTTTATTTTTTTTCATTGATTTAATTTCTTTATAACATATATAGTTTGCAACGTGTATCGCATATTACATCTAACAGCAAAACAAATATAACTCTTTTCCCCTCTCAACAACCAATTTTGTTAAACATTTTATATATTTGCATCTTAATTTGTTAGACCTTATTGGATACAGCACACAGATTTTACAGATTATAAAACAAACAGATTTTAGAGTTTAGTAATGAAACGACGTACATCGGCAACATACGCAGACAGTAAGCCACACTATCAGATTCTTAACGGATTGCGCGGTGTGGCGGCACTGATGGTAATTTGGTACCACGTTTTTGAGGCGTTTGCCACAAGTCCGTTCGACCAAAAATTCAATCACGGCTACATGGCAGTCGATTTCTTCTTTGTTCTGTCGGGTTTCGTTATCGGGTACGCTTATGACGACCGATGGGGAAAAATGAACAAAAAAGAGTTTTTTAAACGTCGTTTAATCCGCCTGCATCCGATGATTATTTTAGGAACGGTGCTGGGAGTGATTACATTTCTTATTCAGGGCAGTGTGCAATGGGACGGAACCAAAATTTCGCTTTCGTGCGTAATGCTTGCCATGCTTCTGCATCTATTTCTTTTACCTGCTATACCCGGCTCGGCTGCGGAAGTACGGGGAAACGGCGAAATGTTTCCGCTTAACGGACCCAGTTGGTCGCTTTTCTTTGAATATATCGGCAATATTTTATATGCTCTATTTCTGCGCAAACTCTCCACCAAAGCATTAAGGGTGGTGGTAATTTTGTCGGGAGCAGGATTGGCATCGTTCTCTTTGTTCAATCTTTCGGGTTTCGGACATTTGGGCGTAGGTTGGACGTTGCTTGATAATAATTTTTTAGGCGGAATGTTACGATTGTTGTTCGCATTTTCGATAGGATTATTGATGTCGCGCGACTTTAAACCGGTGAAAATAAAAGGTGCGTTTCTTATTTGCAGTTTAGTGATTATCGGGCTATTATCGGTCCCCTATATCGGCGGTCCCGATGCGCTCTGGATGAACGGATTGTATGATGCCGTGTGTACTATTGTAATATTCCCTGCTTTGGTCTATTTAGGCGCTTCGGGAGAGATAAAAAGCAAAGCATCGGGCAAATTGTGCCGATTTTTAGGCGATATTTCTTATCCGCTCTATATGGTACACTATCCGTTTATGTATCTCTTTTATGCGTGGATATGGAAAAACGGATTCACTTTCGCACAAACATGGATGGTAGCGGTTGGACTCTTTTTCGGGAATATCGTGCTGGCTTATCTGGCTCTGAAACTGTACGATGAACCTGTACGCAGGCTTTTGGCAAAACGGTTTTTACAGAAATAATAAAATTTGTTCTGTAGATTTAACTAATTAAGTATGAATTAAATGGACTTTAATCATTATATCAACTCGTACAATTACTCATGGCTTATTGATTTCATTAAAGAAAATGGCATTCGAAAAAATTATGACAAGAACGATTTTTTCAGCCAAATTAATTCCATATGCCACGAAATTGGATTTGTGGAAGATGGGGCGTTTCGTTACACCTCTTTTTCTACTGATGGCACTCCACATGTTGTTGGCTACGCTTTCAAAAATACATTTGTGTGTGATTATGCTTCTTTTAGCCTTCAAAAACCGTCTGAAGTAGAAATTGATGCCATGACTGAGTGTGTGGTTTATTGTATTGATTATAATACTGTCAATAAAAACGCTCTTTCAAATCATGAGTTTACCCTTAAGGCAAAGCATATAACCGAGTTGCTCTATGCTGATGTCTATAAACGCTATATCAACAACCATATACTGACAGCTAAAGAACGTTATATTGATTTATTGAAACGATGTCCTAACTTGTTTTCCCTTGTTACTCTAAAAGAGATTGCCTCCTTCCTTAACATTCGTCCAGAAACACTTAGCCGAATTAGAAAAAAAATTAATGAAGAGTGATTTCTTGATTTAAGTCAAGAACTTTAAAAAACAGAAGTTATACTTTTGTTATTATAGATGCTGAATTATTACACTCTTATAGAATAAACTTAATAATATCAGCTAATAATAGCTTAATAATTCATTGTTTAGACACTAATAACTTTTGTAAAAAATAAAATCATGAAACTTAAGATTACTTTATTATTAATTTTTGTTTGTTCACTTACCTATGCGCAAACATACGAGTCACTTATTTTTGATGCTGATGAATACTATAAAAAAAAGGAATATTCAATGGCTGTAAAAAAATTCAAAGAAGCTTTTAAAATAGAAAGCAAAAACGGAAACCATCTTTACAATGCAAGTTGCGTAGCCGCTTTGTCTGGCAATAAGAATCAAGCATTTAAGTGGCTGAACCGTGCTATAGACAATGATTGGCTAAATATTGAGCGCTTAAAGGTTGACACAGACTTGATGTCCTTACACAATTCAAAAAGGTGGAAGAAATTGATTAATAAAATGCAAGCAACTATAGAAATAGTGGAAGCTAATTATAACAAGCCACTTCAAGCTGAACTTTTGACTATTTTTGATGACGACCAACTTATTCGACATGAATACATAGCCGCATTAAACGAGTTTGGGCGTCAAAGCAAACAAGCAGACAGCTTAGCAATGATAATGATACATAAAGATAGTGTTAATTTAGCAAAAATAACTAATATTTTAGACAATTACGGCTGGGTGGGACCCAATGAAGTAGGTGGTAAGGCAAATCAAGCTTTCTTTTTAGTAATCCAACATGCCGATTTAAAAACCCAAAAGAAATATCTTCCAATGATGAGAGAAGCCGCTAAAAACAAAAATGCTTCATATAGTGCATTGGCTTTATTAGAGGATAGGGTTGCATTGGGCGAAGGTAAAAAACAAATATATGGCAGTCAGATTGGTTACAACAATGAAACTAAGAAAAACTATGTTCTTCCGCTTGAAGACCCTGATAATGTAGACAAAAGAAGAAAAGAAGTAGGTCTCGGACTTCTTTCTGATTACGTGAAACGCTGGAATATTATTTGGGATGTGGAGGAATATAAATTACAAATGAAGCAAATGGAAGATAAATGAAAAATATAAGCATCCTTAGTTATAAAAACAATCAACACGAAAAGCTACAGTCCCAATCGTGCTAAGAAAAACTCGATAAAAGAAAATTCACAACTAAATTTATCAAAATCAATTATAACATTTCTCAAACGAAAATACCCAAGAGATGAAAAAACAGGTGAAGAAGTTAATATTAGTATGTATTATCCGATAGACTTGAAGTGAGAGTTGGTGAACGAATGTTGTAAGAAAGTTGTTATAAAGAAAGCATAAAAACAAAAAAACATGAACTTTCCTCAGCTTTTCAATTTTCTTGCACATTTGCAAATTTATAACGACCGTAATTGGTTTAACGAAAACAAACATGAATACGAGGAAGCGCGCACTACGTTCGAAACATTTATCAATGCGCTTATTCTTCCGCTCAGCCAACTCGACCCGAGTATCGGAACCGTAACCGCCGATGAATGTATATTCCGTATTTATCGCGATATTCGTTTCTCGCCCGATAAAACGCCTTACAAAAAACATATGAGCGCATTTATCGCCAACGGCGGACGAAGAACCCGCTTTGCAGGTTATTATATCCACCTGCAACCCGATAAATCGTTTCTTGCCGGAGGCATTTACGCTCCCGATCCTGCCACGCTCGAATCCATTCGAAATACTATTTACCACAATCCCGATGAAATCCGCCGGATTTTAGATGACAAAAAGTTCAGAAAACTTTTCCCCAATCTCACTCACGAGGACAAACTTAAAAATCCGCCAAAAGGTTATCCGAAGTATTTCAAGGAAATTGAATTGCTGAAAAACAAGCATTTTGTTACGCATCACGTCCTCGATAACGATTTTTTTCTGAAAGAAAACGTGGTGGAGCAATTGATGGAAATTTTCAAGGTACAATATCCGCTGAACGAATTTCTAAATAGAGCGGTGAAGTAAGATTTCAGAATATTCACGCTTTTAACTACCTTTGCATCGTTTTATTACGTAAACAAAATGAAACCCCGGTCACTTAAGAAATTCATGTATTTGTCTATCGCTGTAGCGGTAGTAACCATCGGTTTGAAGTTCATGGCTTACTTCAAAACCGGATCGATGGGTTTTTTCTCCGACGCACTGGAGTCTTTCGTGAATCTTTTTGCGGCAATTATTGCCCTTATTTTACTGCACATTTCTGAAAAACCTGCCGATAAAGGCCACGAATACGGGCACGGAAAAGCCGAATATTTTTCAAGCGCCATTGAAGGTGCGCTTATCCTCATCGCTGCTTTCAGCATTATTTACACGTCGATTCCTCGAATCATAAATCCGCAGCCGCTCGAAAATCTGGGTGTAGGGACATTGTTTTCGGTGGGAGCGGCATTGGTGAATCTGCTGGCAGGCCTTACTTTAATCCGAAACGGGAAAAAACACAAATCGATGGTACTTGAAGCAGACGGTAAACACCTGATGACCGACGTGTGGACCTCTGCAGGAGTTATCGTGGGTGTGCTGGTGGTAAAATTTACGGGGCTTTTGGTGCTCGACCCGATTATCGCCATCATCGTGGCACTGAATATCGTGTATGCAGGATATAAACTCATAAGCCGTTCGGCAAGTGGACTGATGGACGCGTCCATTCCGCAGGAAGAAATCAAGCAAATTACCGATTATTTCGATTCGTTAAAAGATATACATATCGATTATCATTCGTTACTGACGCGTCAGGCGGGGCATCGAAAATTTATTTCTTTTCATTTGCTGGTTCCGGGGAAATGGACGGTGAAAGAAGGGCACGATTTTGCCGAAGAAATTGAACAGCACATCGAAAATATGTTCGACGAAACGGTCACCGTTACCACTCATATTGAACCTATAGAAGACCCTTTGTCGATGAACGACATCAAAATAGACCGGTTAAATTATTCCGATGATTACGATTTTGATACTTGATTAATTGAGGCTGTATCAAAAGTAAAATATGCTATCAAATTGTCATACTGAATGGAGCTTTATCGGGATGAAGTATCTATAATACTGACAAAATAGATTCTTCACTACGTTCAGAATTCAAAGAATCGCCCTTAGGCAATGACAAAATAAAACGACAATGATGCTCTTAATACAGTTTCATTGATTACCTGACTTTTGTGAAATTACTCAAGAAGAAATCGCCCGGCATCAGCACACTTTTCAATTTTCCATCCGCATCTACCATCACGAAAAAGTCGGATGTAAGGCTGCTGTCTTTCAGTTTCAGGAAATTATTTTCTTTTTCCCACGTTCCACCGGAAAGTTCCAATGAATAGAACATTATGGAATAGGTTCCGTTTTCGTTCGCGTTAAAAGTGAAATTAGGATTGAAATCGGATTGATAAAAACCTTTCTTGAAATTATTTTTGTACGTGTTCTTATCGTTTCTCATCTTTTCCCTGTAATTGAGTAATTCCTCACGCGACAGAAAATCGTTCAAGATAGATATAGGTGAAGACGGTTTCTCGGAATTTTTCACAAAATAATTCATTTGCATCCAGTTGAATCCGTTGCTCACCATAAATACTTTGTTTCCCCATAAAGGTTGCAGCGTTATATTATATTCGTTTGTGCTATCGGTTAATTTATAATCGCCGTTATCTTCCACTTTGTATTCTCCAAAAGACAAAACTTGCGACACCATTAATTCGGGTGCATTTTTGCAACTTATTTTTATCAGATACTTTCCGTCGCTGAACATTTCCAAATAGCAGTCTAAATCGCTATTGGTCAATTGTAAAGCATAGGATTGCGCCTTAACTGTAAATAAAACCGCGAGAGTGAATACTATGGATAACGATAATTTTTTCATTTGTTTTGGTCGTTAATTTCTTAGTCGGACTGCATTTTTGTCATTTAGATTAATCGGCAACAAAAAAAGACCATCCTTTTTTGGTAAGGACAGTCTCTTTTTGAAATATAAAACCTGTTTTTTATACTGCGATTGCACTACCGATAAGGAAAGCAGCGGCAAGTGCCACAATAGCGTAAAGCTCGGGGAATACAGCAAGAATAAGGGTATTACCAAATGCATCGTGTCCCTGGCCAATAGAAACTACACCGTTAGCGCAAACCTGTCCCTGACGGATGGCCGATAACCAGCCAACAAATCCCAAAGCAAGTCCTGCAGCAAGCGTAGCCATCGCCTGAAAGAAAGTAATTTCGGGTGTAAGTACCCCAAAAATGTTCTGAAACATAAAGTAACCGGCAAATCCATACAACCCTTGTGTACCGGGCAAAGCCGTTAAAACCAGAAAATTACCGAATTTTCCGTCCACTTTTTTTGCGGCGCCAATTGCCGCATTTCCCACAATTGTAACTCCGTAGGCACTTCCGATACCTGTGAGAGCCAACATAATTGCAATGCCAATGTAAGCGATAAATAAATTAGTTTCCATAAATTGCTTTTAATTATAGTGTTATTTAATTTGATGTTTGATGCCTGTCCGCTGTAGCGGGTTTGACGTTTATAAGCTTAATGTCTATTTGAACGGATTATATTTCTTTCCTCCTCCCTCGAATTCCGAGTTTTTGTAGAATTCAACAAACGTAAGACGCACCGGATGCACAATGGCTCCCAATGTGTTCATAAAAATATTGATGGCATGCCCGATAAGGAATATCAGCACATAAACAATCGGTTTTACGATTGCGTTATCCGGACTCATTCCCGCTGCCAGACTGTTGAATACACTGGCAAGAATTCCACCGGAAAGCCCTAAGGCAAACAAGCGGACATAAGACAAAATGTCTCCCAGCAATCCTGTAGCCATATTATACGTGTCCCACAACCCCGCTCCTAAATTGATAAGTGGATTTTTTCCGGGCATATTGTAGAAATATATGAGTAGTGCAGCCGGAGCTAAAATAATGAGATGTATGGTCCCAAACATCGGCAATACATCCGGCAACAACGCTGAAACAATAAAACTTATCAAAAGTACAACCCATCCGATTGTGGACAACGAGTACTTAAATCCTTGCTGTTTAGTACGATTGAAAATCTTCATAATCATACCAAACAGAATTTGAATTACACCAAGTACAAGCGAAAGCATAAACATCTTATTGTTGTCAAAGAAGACTTTCTCTTTCAGTGCTTGTACAATAGGCCAATCGAGATCGTAAAGAGCAAACCCAAAGAAACCTCCCGTCAACAAGCCTGTTGCCATAGTGGACGCGCCCAACACCTGTACCAACGATAATATGGCTTTCATAGTGTTGCTCAGTTTATTTCTTTGCAGAATTTTAGCTGCACTTGCTATTAGCAAAAGAAATAAACCATAGCCGATATCGCCCAGCGATAACCCGAAGAACACCATATAAAAGGGTGCGAAATAAGGTGTCAGGTCAATTTCATTGTATTTCGGGAGCATATATAATTCGGCAATCGGCTCGAAAAGGCGTGCGAACTTGTTGTTTTTGAACTTGATGGGAACGTTATCCTCCGGTGTAGGATCGGAAGCTTCAAAATACACCGCTCTCGATTCCAGATAATCCGATATTTCCTTTTCGTTGTCCACTGGAGCCCAGCCTTGAAGCAGCATTAATTTATTGTCGGCAACCGAAGTTGTGCTTTGACGAACTTTCGTAAAGTTAATTCTTTGCTCAAAGTCTTTCATTGCCGCATTTAAGGAAGGCAAATCTGCAGCCAGTTCTTTTAATTTTTCATCTTGATGACGTATTTTCTCGCGAAGCGATGCGATAAGGTCGTTTAACTGATTCAACGATACTTCGGGAATTTTCACCAATTCCAAATTCAGTTCATCGGCAACTTCGGCATTTTTGGTAACAGTAACGAAATAAGTTCGCGATGCTTCTTTCTTAACAATCACCGCATCATACGTTTGCTCCCATTCGGGATTATACTGATTATCGGGAACGATGAAGAAATCTAATTTGTATCCTGCTCTTTTCAGTCGTTCAATATTTTCGGGATCGAAATCCCCCCATGGCTGCAACGCATCCCGTTCTTTTATACTTACCTGCAATTGCTGGTTCAGCAATGCTTTTTCGTTTTGGATATGTTCTATCTTGTACGGAATTTTTTTGCCCAGTTCTATATCGGGTTCGTTTTGCGGAATCTCCGATTTCTTATCGATTTGCCTGTTCAATATCTTTTGCGCCTCGCGCAATTGTTTGAAGCCGACGATAAATTCGTTGAGTTCATCGCTGTCTTCTGCGGTTCTGTCGGTTTCTGCTACGTGAATCAATCCTAAATCGCGCAAATCGTGAAGGAACGAATCATAATCCTTATGATAGGCAAGAAACAGGAATTTTTTCATTTTTGCTACCATACGCTGTCCTCCTCTTCCTTTTTTCTTTCTAAACGAGCACGCATAATCTTTTGCGATGATTTGGAAAGGTTTTCCTCGTCTTCGAGGTATCGTTTAATTTTCAGAATCGCATCCTGATAGCCGGGTATCTGAACTTTCTCAAAAAGATTTACTTTTTGAGTGGTTTTTTTTCTCGCATAATCAAGACGCTGGATCCTTAATTCGTGAAAATCTCTCCGTATCCCGATCTCGGCAAGCGTTTCGAGTGTTTTAATACCGTCTAAATACCATTTCGGATAATTAAAAACACTGAACTGCTTTGTTTCGAAATCCACCTTATCGAGTATCGGGATCAAAACGCCGGCTATTTTCTTTTTCGAAAAATGAACATCTTTCACGCTGAGAAGGCTGGCATCGAATTCGAGCCACATTCCCACCATTTTCTCGTAAGAACGAATCTGTTTTTCGAGTTCTTCTTCCAGCTCATTAATTTCATTTTTTGCCCTTTTCACCTCCATACGCAACGCCGTTTCCTTGTTCTGCAACGTGGGAAGCGCACGCTCGCGTATCTTCAGTTGTTTCTCCAACTGCTGGCGTGACGTTTTATTATATTGAAATTTTATAGCCATATTTTTTTATTAAATTCATCCCTCTGACCAATAATCGGTCAAACGGTTTCGGAAAACTGGCCAAAATTTTTGACCCCATAACAACAAACTGTAAACTCCAAACTTTTATCAATTCTTCCAATACTTATCCACCAATTCCCGTTTCATATTCACCTCTTCCGGTCTGAAATGTTTCGATAGCAACGTCCACGTTGTATCGAGCATTTCAACAGTATCGAGATTCACGTCGATAGCGAGAATGTATTCCGAGTAATCCTTGGCGAAAGACAATGCACGCTGGTCGTAGTCGGTAAGGTCGAACCCGTTTTCGAGCTTCGTTTTCGCATTTGCGGCATCGGCATATAATCGTACGGCTGCGTTCATCACCTGCGGGTGGTCTTCACGCGTTTTTTTGCCTTGAACCAATTGTTTCAATCGCGAAAGCGAACGAAACGGGTCAACGATTACTTTACCCACATCGCTGTCGCGACGAAGGAACAGCTGTCCTTCGGTAATGTATCCGGTGTTATCGGGAACGGCGTGCGTGATATCGCCTCCCGAAAGCGTTGTAACGGCAATAATCGTGATAGAGCCGCCATCGGGGAATTGAGCTGCTTTTTCATACACTTTTGCCAGGTCGGAATACAAGGAACCGGGCATCGAATCCTTCGACGGAATCTGGTCCATGCGGTTAGATACGATAGACAATGCGTCAGCATACGAAGTCATATCCGACAAAAGCACCAGCACCTGTTCGTTTTTATCCACGGCAAAATACTCGGCAGCAGTAAGTGCCATATCGGGAACAAGCAATCGTTCAACAGCCGGGTTCTCCGTCGTGTTCATAAAACTGATAATGCGATCGAGCGCGCCGGCGTTGCTGAACACGTTTTTGAAATAAAGATAGTCGTCATTTGTCATTCCCATCCCGCCGAGTATAATTTTATCGGCTTTAGCACGAAGCGCAACGGTTGCCATTACCTGATTGAAAGGCTGGTCGGGGTCGGCAAAGAACGGGATTTTTTGTCCTGATACAAGCGTGTTGTTCAGGTCGATACCCGAAATGCCCGTTGCAATCAGTTCCGAAGGTTGTTTTCTTCTCACCGGATTTACCGAAGGGCCACCAATCTGGCGTTCCTCCCCTTCGGGGATCGGGCCGCCGTCAATCGGGTCGCCGTAAGCGTTGAAGAAACGTCCGGCAAGCTGGTCGCCCACTTTCAACGAAGGCGCTTTTCCCAGAAAAACCACTTCGGCGTTAGTTGGAATTCCTTCGGTTCCCTCGAAAATTTGCAAGGTAACCTCGTCGTTAATGATTTTCACCACCTGGGCCAATCGTCCGTCAACGGTGGCCAATTCGTCATAACCAACGTCGGTGGCTTTTACAGAGCACGTTGCTTTGGTGATCTGCGTAATCTTTGTGTATATTTTTTGAAATGCTTTAGCCATAATTTTTCAGCTATTGGCTATTAGCTATTAGCTATTAGCCGAGTTTACCTTTACTTATTTTCTTCTATTTTGGTATTCAACAATTCCTCCAATTGTCTACGATAATCGTTGAATTTATCCGATTGGAATTCACAATAGTTCATCTGTCTGCAAACGTTTATCAGTTGCTTGAAATATTCCGCCACTTTGTTGAAGTTGTCGAACTCGAATTCAGTCCGGCACACATCCACCACCATATCCAGAATATATTTCTGACGTTCGATAGGTGTTACCGCATCAATTTCATCAAAGGCGTCTTGTTGTAGGATAACAAAATCGATCAACTCCGATTTCCAGAAAGTGATGTGGTATTCAACCGGAACGCCGTCGTCGCCAAGAATATTAATCTGTTCGGCAATTTCCTTTCCGCGAAGCAAACGAGTTTTAATATCATTTACTTTTGCCGTCCAGTCGTCGGATATTTCCTGTGAAATATATTCTTCGAATTCGGGATATTCAATATACTTGGAATAAGATTCTATTGGGTTGATAGCCGGATATCGTTTTCTGTCGGCGCGATCCTGCTCAAGTGCATAATAACAACGAGCCACTTTTTTCGTATTTTCGGTAACGGGCTCTTTCAGGTTACCTCCGGCAGGCGACACGGTTCCGATAAACGTGATGGAACCTCCCTCGCCGTTATTCAGCGTAACGTAGCCTGCGCGTCCGTAGAAGTTAGAAATAATTGCCGACAAGTCCATCGGGAAAGCATCGGGGCCGGGAAGTTCTTCCAAGCGGTTACTCATCTCGCGCAACGCCTGTGCCCAACGCGATGTGGAGTCGGCCATCAACAACACTTTCAATCCCATTGAACGATAATATTCGCCAATGGTCATAGCCGTGTAAACCGAAGCTTCGCGCGCTGCAACCGGCATATTGGAAGTGTTGGCTACGATAATGGTACGTTCCATCAGTTTCCGCCCGGTATGCGGGTCATCGAGTTCGGGAAATTCGGTAAAGATTTCCACCACTTCGTTGGCACGCTCGCCGCAGGCGGAAATGATAACGATATCGGCTTCTGCCTGTTTGGAGATGGCGTGCTGTAACACCGTTTTTCCCGTTCCGAAAGCGCCGGGGATAAATCCGGTTCCGCCTTCCACAATCGGGTTTAGCGTATCAATTGTTCTTACACCGGTTTCGAGCAATTTGAATGGTCTCGGTTTTTCTTTGTACAATGTAACCGGAACTTTTACCGGCCATTTCTGAATCATGTTCAGTTTGTGCTCGGCTCCATTCTTGTCTTCAACAACCGCAATGGTATGAAAAATATTATACTCGCCTTCCGGTGCAATGCTTTTTATAGTATATTCATCAGTCATCACAAACGGAACCATAATCTTGTGGGGTTGGAAATTTTCGTCCACTTCGCCCAACCACGCTCCGCCGGAAACTTTGTCGCCAACCTCTGCAATAGGTTTAAAATTCCACAGTTTCTCCTCATCGAGAGGAAAAGTATACTGTCCCCTTTTCAGGAAAACGCCATCCATTTTGTCGAGGTCGTTCTCAAGACCGTCTAAATTTCGTTCAAGAAGGCCCGGCCCAAGCACTACTTCGAGCATGTGTCCCTGAAATTCCACTTCGGCGCCTACTCTGAGTCCGCGTGTACTTTCGAAAACCTGAACATACACGTTTTTCCCGATAACCTTGATAACCTCCGACATCAAATTGGTACCATCAAGATTGATATAGGCAATTTCGTTTTGCGCAACAGGACCATCTACTTCCACGATCACCAAATTGGAAATGATACCCTTTACTATTCCTTTTGTCATATTATTTTGTTTGTACTTGTATTATTTTCAATGAAGTTTTTTTTGAATCGAGAGCCAAGAACCAAGACAGACGACAAAAAACTGACAGATTATTAAACTTTTTCACCGAATTATCTTGGGTTTATCAACTCACAACTCAAAACTAATAACTATTCCTCCGGCATTTTCACATTGCCTTTTAAACCGGCAATTAGTTCACGGAAAACGCGTTCGCCTTCTTCGGCATTCAGACTTACCCAACGCTCCAGAATCTGGAGTTTGCACAGGTAAGCAAAAACATATTCAATGTCGAAATAGTTGAAAACCGTATTTTCTTCCAGCCAATCCCAGCGGAATTTATCGATTTTCCGTTCGCGTTCGTAAATGTCTGTTTCTTCGGAAAGTCGAAGGACAGTTTCATAGATTTCGAGTTCCTGACTCAGTCCAAAATCGCGAGCACTGGCATTTTCGCGAATAATTTTAGCAACCGGATTGTTTCCTACAACCACGCGGGCTACATCCAGTCCGTATTTTCTTGCATAAATTGCCGATAGCAGATTGCCGATATTCAAATTCATCTCAAACCAGCGAGACATCAGCGAATTTTTCACTTCTATGCCGTAATCCATATACAAAGACGACATCAAGTCTTCCCACAATTTATTTTCGGCTTGAGCATCTTCATCAAGCCACGTTCTGATGAATTTTTCGTGGAAAGCCGGTATCTTCTTGTTTGTTAGCGGCAAATCTTCCTTAATTCTTCCGATGGTTTCCTGAATTTCTTCACGGGAAATACTACCCATAGTACTCAACTCGGCATCCTTGCTTTTCAGGAAATTAAGGAGATTGTCGTTGTCGTATTTCAGGAAGTATTTTTTCAGCAACCGTTTGTCGTCGGGTTTCAGTTCCTCATCGAGCATCAGTTTGAACTCTTCCACGGTAAACGGAAGTTTCATGCTGTCGAAAGAAAAATCGGGCAAGCCCGCTATGAAATAATAATATTGGTTCTTGAAAAACATAAATCCGATAGTTATTTGACTTCGTCGTAATCTTTTAGGTAATTCGCTTCGCGTAATTCATGTGGTAATTTACCCACTATATTCGCATAACAGGTCGCAATGTTGAACAATTCAACTAAATAACGAATTACAATTGAGTATCATCATTATTATTTAAAAAAGTAATTTTTGTATTTGCGGACGCAGAAATTCGCGAAAATATTCAATAAATTCTTCTTCTCCGAATTTTACCCTGTAAGAACCGTCTTCGGGCGATAAAACAAAACCGGTTTTCAATCCGTTCACGGATTCGATTTTCAAGCCTTTGTCGAGCAAATTTTTAGCATTTCCGGAAATGTATTTCTTTAATTCTTCGGAACTTTCTACTCCAATTTTCAGCGTTTCGTTTTTCGACCAGTTTTGCACTAAATCGGTGATTAGTTTTTGCATGAAAGTTTTATCTTCCACAGCGGCTTTCACATTAGATTTCGACAACTTATCGGTAACCAAGTTAGTGATTTCGCTTTTCAGCGCTTCAGCAGCCTGAGATGCAAAGAGCTTAAGTTCCGACTCCGTATTGTTCTTCAATTCGCCGGTTTCTTTCTTTGCCAATAAAACAATATGCTCAGCTTCTTTTTTTGCTTCTTCCACAATTTGGTTACGCAGTGCTTTTGCTTCGGCAATGATTTTATCAGCTTCTTCTTTTCCTTTTTCTACTCCTTCGGTGTAAAGTTTCGTGGTGAGTTCCTGAATCTTGTCCATATATTTTCTGTTATTGAGCAATAAAGTTAATTTCTTATCGTTTTCCAAGTTTTATCGGACAAAGATATAAAAAGGAAATTGAACTAAACAAAAAATTCTCTTTTATTTTTATAAAGATAATTTTTAAGACAAAATACTTTTTTTATCCGTGTCGAAGTTTTGTATTAATTTTGTAGGCATGAATAAAAAAATCTTCCGGCTTGCCGTTCCAAACATAATTACCAACATTACCGTTCCCCTGCTTGGGATGATAGATATCGCGATTGCGGGGCACCTGGGATCGGCGGTTTACATTGGCGCCATCGCGCTGGGAGCCAATATTTTCAATATGATTTACTGGAATTTCGGGTTTATCCGTATGAGTTCGAGTGGATTTGCTGCTCAGGCTTACGGAGCACGCGATTTCACGGAAGCAATGAACGTGCTTATACGCTCGCTTATAGTGGGCGTGGGAATCGGGTTGTTGATCATGTTGCTGCAATATCCAATCGGGAAATTTGCCTTAAGTTTGATAAAATCGGGGGCTGAGACCAAAACTGCGGTAGAAATTTATTTCCGTATTATTGTTTGGAGTGCGCCTGCCGTTTTGGGCACATATGCTTTTAAAGGATTTTTTATCGGAATGCAGAATGCAAAAACCCCGATGTTCATTGCCATTCTCAACAACCTGCTGAATATTGCACTAAGCCTTTTGTTTGTTTTCGGATTCGGAATGAAAATAGAAGGAATTGCCCTCGGAACGATGCTTTCGCAACTTATAACGTTCTTAATCTGCATTTTGATGTGGCTGAAATTCTACGGCCGACTGAGGAAATACATTATAAAATCCACCATTTTTAATGCAGTAGCCATTCGGTCATTTTTCAGGATGAATGGCGATGTTTTTGTGCGAACATTTTTGTTGACATTGGTAACAACGTTTTTCACTTTTGTATCATCGGGGATGGGCGATATGATTTTGGCAGCAAATGCGCTGCTGATGCAATTCTTTATGCTTTTCTCCTATTTTATGGACGGATTTGCCTACGCCGGCGAAGCGCTGACAGGAAGGTATATCGGCGCAAACAACAAAGTTTTGCTCGCTAGAATGCTGAAAAAATTGTTTTTCTGGGGATTTGTTGTAAGCGCTGTGTCAATGGTAATTTATCTATTTTTTCCCAACCAGATTTTACAAATTCTCACCAACAATAAAGCGGTGATTGAAACAACAAAATCGTTCCTTTTTTGGACTGTACTTATCCCGATAACCGGCTTTGCCGCCTTTCTGTGGGACGGCATTTTCATAGGTGCAACAGCCTCGAAAGAGATGCGGAACGCAATGATATTTTCTGCCATTGTTTTCTTTGCTTGCTATTACATTGCCACACCGATAATGAAAAATAACGGTTTGTGGCTGGCTTTTATTTTGTATTTATCCGTTCGTGGGATAACACAAACAATTTGGGCAAAAAAGGCGTTATTTACAAAAGGCGAAAAGCTAAGAGCAAAAAGTCATTAATCTGTAAACTGCGAACTGAAAACTGTATTCATCATGAAACAATTCGAATCCATATCCAAACTGAAAAGTTTTTTAACGGTTTCACATGTAGAAGAAATTGCCATTCAATCGCTCGATTTAACTGAAATAGAGTCGTTAATGCTTTCCATACAGTTCTCAAAATGTTTGTTTTTAGGATGTAAAATGTCTGATAAACTGCTGAATCATCTGCAACCCGAAAACTTTATTTTTCCTATTCTCGACGTACCGTTCAATACTTATCCGAACACGTTATACAATAAGGATTCGCTATATAATGGCTTCGATTATAATCGCCCCGAAACCTATATGCAAACGAAAGACAAAATTGTTTACGATTACCATCAAAAATCACTCGAAACGCTTTCCATAAAAGACACGCTGGCGCAACGACTTCACGACCACTCCATTACTAATTCGCTACACGAACATATCTCACGCTTCAATGAGCGAAAAGTTGCAGCCATTATGGGAGGACATAAAATGGAACGTACCGACGATATGTATTTGCAAGTATGCCGTTTATCGAAATCGCTTACCGAAAAAGGTTATCTCATGCTTTCGGGCGGAGGTCCCGGTGCAATGGAGGCTACGCACGTAGGTGCATGGATGGCCGGACGAACCGATGAAGACTTACTGAAAGCCATCGAAATTTTAAGTGAAGCTCCCGTTTATTCCGACGAAAACTGGCTCGCATCCGCGTTTAAAGTAATGGAATTGTTCCCCGACCCCGCTTTCGATAGTTTGGGAATTCCTACATGGCACTACGGCCACGAACTCCCAACACCCTTCGCCACACAAATTGCCAAATATTTCGAGAACAGCGTTCGCGAAGAAGGTTTGCTCGCACTTGCAAAAGGCGGAGTAATTTTCACTCCCGGAAGCGCTGGGACTATGCAGGAAGTTTTTCAGGAATTGGCACAAAACCACTACGAATCTTATGGTTATGCAAGTCCAATGATTTTTTTAGGCATCGATTTTTGGACTAAAGACCGTCCCATTTATCCCATTATCCAAAAAATGTCGGACCGAGGCGATTTAATGAACCTCAATTTGGGATTATATGATAATAATGAGAAGGTTGTTGAGCATTTAAGGAAATTTTCGGATTAAATTAAATCTATTTATATCTATATTCAGATACCGAACCGTTGCTGTCCACTTTTACCGGAAACCCTTTAGAATTGTATGTATAGGAGGTTATTATTGTGCTCTTACGTTCAACTCCTCTATCGATATCTTCAAATGACGAATAAGTTTTTTCAATGATATTGTTTCTATTGGTATATAAACCGGGTTGCCCTGTTTGATAAAAAACCCGATAAGGGTTATTTTTATTATCGTATTTGTAGGTGGTTTCGCTTGTCAATTGAGGCTCTTCCCTTGAAAAAAGGCTGTAATTTTTCTCCTTTAAAACATTCCCTTTCGAATCATATTCATAAGTTTCAAAACGTGTAACAGCGCTCTTGTGGTCAGTAAAAATACGTTTTATAATATGTTCGTTTTCATACTCAAATGTTATCAAAGTTGATTGAACCATTTCTCCGTTTGCATTGCCATAATATTTTATGACTTTCAGTTTGCCGAAATTATCATATTCATAATCCTTATATTGATTGAATTCAGTGGAAGTTGAAGTCATTAATTTCAATTCTTGATTTGGATTATAATAAGAAGACGACATTAATTGCCAATTAATATGATAAAACTCCCTAATTAACCGACCATTATTATCATATTCATATTTATTCCAATAATAAGGACTCTGCAATTCATCTATAAATTTATTTTGATTATAAATATATCTCGAAATGATTTTACCATCTGATGATATAACGCTTTTAATTAAATTCTCTGAAATTTCAGAGAATACTTCATCGTTTTTGTTACAAGAACATAAAACAACAAAAGCAAATAAAATGAAAAAATAAGTTTTAAGTTTCATGCAATAGCAAATTTTCTATTTTAATCTTGAAACAAAGATAAATAAATAAAATGAATAACCTTTTTACCTATATTTACATTCTATTTATAAAACAGAATAATCCTCTTTAATACCACATAGATACATAGAAAATATAGTTTATTGAAAAGAAAATAGCGATACAAGTGTTACATAGAAAACTTGTTTTACACATAGTAGTTAGGCTACTATGACTGTTGTATAACTATTTTACTTCTTTGAATGAAAAAACTATGTGTCTATGTGGTTATTAATTGAGTAAGGTATTCATGCGGATATTCATATAAATAATCAAATTACACGTTTTTTTATTTATTAATTGGGTCAGTCTTGAAAAAT
>MVZJ01000024.1 GCA_002069095.1 Bacteroidetes bacterium ADurb.BinA174
ACGGCGGCTACGGAGGATATAGCCCTTACGGATATGGTGGATATGGTGGCTATAGTCCATACGGTTACGGAGGTTATGGCTATGGAGGATACGGTTATCAGGATATGATGGAATATTCGTACGACCCGAATCAGGTGTTCGAAATGATTGGCGCTTCCATTGGCTATGGAAAAAGGCTGGAATGGCCCGACGATTATTTCCAGATCATGGCAGAATTGGGATATCAGCGCTACAATCTGAAAAACTGGAGCAGATCGTGGAATAACTTTCCATTCGAAACCGGGGCAAGTAACAGTGTAACACTGGGCATAACTTTACAGAGAAACTCCATCGATAACCCTATTTACACACGTTTAGGCTCGCAATTTACGTTAAGCGTAAGTGCTACTCCACCTCTCTCGCTGTTTACTAAAACCGATTATTCCAAAATGTCGGACTTCGATCCGGCGAAATACACCTGGAACGAATACCACAAGTGGAAACTGAAAATAAGGACTTACACGCCGTTAGCTCCGCTCACGGTGAAAAGAACGCCGGTTATTGCTACTCGTGCCGAATTCGGGATTTTGGGACATTACAACAAATACAAACTCACGCCTTTTGAAACTTTCGACGTAGGTGGAGACGGTATGAGCGGATACTCTTCGTCTTTTGCTACGGAAAATGTGGCTCTTCGCGGTTACGACAATAACTCTATCGAGATGAATGCACGTGCCTATACGCGTTTGGGATTGGAACTTCGCTACCCGTTGATCCTGGAACCGAACTCTACCATTTACGCTGTTGGTTTTCTGGAAGCAGGAAACGCATGGCGCAATCTGAATAATTTCAATCCCTTCGATCTGAAACGCTCTGCCGGTGTTGGCGCCCGTATATTCCTGCCCATGATTGGGTTGATGGGGATAGACTGGGCATACGGATTCGATCCTATCAGGGGAAGCCGCTCAAATAGCGGAAGTCAGTTTCACTTCATTATTGGACAAGAATTCTGACAATTTAGGAATTAACAAAGTTTAAACTTGTCGATATAAACGAAACTTCTTTTCTATTGTCTTTACATTCACAGAACAATTAAAACGACTTAACATTATGAAACGAGCAGGGAAATCAATTCTACACAAGAAGATGATTTTAGCAAGTTCCATACAACATTAATGAAAAAATTAAAAAACTAAAACGTATGAAAAAGACTTTATTTTTAGTAGGCTTATTTTTGGCCTTAGCAGTTGGAAGCTCTTACGCGCAAAAATTCGCACTCATTGATATGGAATATATTTTAGAAAAAATCCCAGCTTACGAAAATGGGAACAAACAACTCGAAAATGTATCGAAACAATGGCAGAGCGAAGTGGACCAAGCCGCACAAGAAGTGGAAGCCATGTATAAAAAATATCAGGCAGATTTGGTTTTTCTGGCTGGTGAAGCAAAAACTAAACGCGAAAACGAAATTGTTGCCAAAGAAAATGAAATTAACATGTTGCGCAATAAATATTTCGGACAACAAGGCGAATTGATGAAACGCCGTGAAGCGATAATGAAACCCATTCAGGATGACATTTACAATGCAGTGAAAGAAATAGCTGCTGCTAACTCTTATCAGGTAGTGGTTGACAGGGCTTCGGCATCGTCTATCATTTTTGCATCGCCAAGCATAGATATCAGCGATCAAGTTTTAGCTCGATTAGGATATTAATAACCAAACATTTATTATCTTTGTGACCTGTTTTTAAACTAACAAACCTTTTATATTTTAATTATGACTAAAAAATTAATTATCATGTTGCTTGCGATAGCTCCTATTGCAGCCTTTGCACAAAACGCAAAACTCGCACACATAAACACTTCCGAGATTTTCAGCTTAATGCCTGAATTACCGGATATTGAAACTCAATTGAGTAATAAACAAGAAGAGATTTCTAAAAACGGACAGGCCATTGCTGATGAATACAGCAAGAAATTGGAAGAATTTCAAAAAATGGCAGCTACTTCATCGGATGCAGTTAAAGCCGACCAACAAAAACAATTGGATCAATTGCAAGAAAGATATCAAATGTTTTTGCAAAACAGCCAAAAAGAAATGGAAGAATTACGTCAAAAATTGTTGGCACCTGTTCAGCAAAAAATTGCTGCCGCTATTAAAGCCGTGGGTGATGAAAAAGGATACACCTATATTTTTGATCTGGCTGCCGGAAATCTCGTTTATGTAGCTACAACAGGCGTTGAAGATGCCACTCCGTTGGTTAAAACCAAGTTAGGAATTAAGTAAGAATTATCTACAAATAAACTGAAAGGCTACCGAAAAATCGGTAGCCTTTTTTAGTTTTATATTATCTGCCTTTATATCTGTTTATCCTTATTAATATCTGTGGTTTCTTCTTTCGGTGTTTCAGCATCTTTTTTGAAAGCTTGTTTTACCCTTTCAAAATCCTCTTTCCATGCTTCGCCAACCTTAGAGAAGAAACTGGTTGCGCTTTCCTTAACCACATCCCATCTATTTTCGACAACATCGTCAAACTTTCCAAGTTTTTCCGATAGTTCGTCTTTTAAGCCTTTCAGTTTTTCTATTTGTTCGGCATATTCTTCTTTTGCATCTTCGGCAATATTAGCTACGCCTTGTTTCATTTCATCAATTCTAGCATCGAGCTGATCTAAAATTTCTTGTGTTTTTTGTTTAAATTCTTGTTTATTCATACAATGTTTTTTAGAAAGTTTTCTGATATTAAAACAGATATTCGCCTAATTTAGTTCAAATCGACAACCTGAAAATAAAAAAAATCTTACCTTTGTATTATTACGCTTACAAGTAATTTTTATGTTAAATATCGTCATTTTTGGTGCTCCCGGATCGGGGAAAGGCACACAAAGCGAATTACTGATCAAGAGATACGGACTAAAGCACGTATCAACCGGAGATTTGTTGAGATTCGAAATAAAAGAGGGTACAGAATTGGGCAAAATAGCAGATCATTATATTTCTAAAGGACAATTAGTTCCAGACGATATTATGATTGAAATTCTGGAAGATTTAATTAAGAAAAACTTAGACAAAAAAGGATTTATTTTTGATGGTTTCCCGCGTACGCTTCCACAAGGAGAGGCGCTGAACAACAAACTTAAGAAAAACGGATTAGACATCACTGCCGTACTTAGCTTAGAAGTTAATGACGAAGCGCTAATTGACAGACTGCTGAAACGCGGACAAATATCGGGAAGATCAGATGATAACGATGATACCATTAAGTCGCGTTTACACGTGTACCACCAGCAAACCGAACCTTTGAAAGAATATTATGCAAAACAAAACAAATTAGTATATATCCCAGGAGAAGGAACCATCGATGAAGTGTTTAATTCGATAGAAAAAGCAATTAACAATCTTACGAACGGATAAAATGGCGGAGTCAAATTTTGTTGATTATGTGAAAATCTTTTGCAGATCGGGAAAGGGCGGACGTGGTTCAACTCATTTCAGAAGAGAAAAATATATTCCTAAAGGCGGCCCCGATGGAGGCGATGGAGGCAATGGAGGAAACATTATCCTGCGCGGAAATCGAAACTACTGGACACTGTTGCATTTAAAATTTCAACGACATATTTTTGCCGGACACGGAGAAAGCGGATCACGTCGGAACAGCTCGGGCAAAAAAGGCGAGAGCAAAATTATTGAAGTCCCCTGCGGAACCGTCGCTTACGACGCCCACACGGGCGAATACTTATGTGATATAATCTACGACGGACAAGAAGTAGTTTTACTAAAAGGTGGCCGCGGAGGTTTAGGAAATACGAACTTTAAATCACCAACCAATCAGGCACCACGTTATGCACAACCCGGAGAACCTTACGAAGAAAAATGGGTAATTCTTGAACTGAAATTGCTTGCCGATGTGGGTTTGGTGGGATTTCCCAACGCCGGAAAATCAACGTTATTGTCGGTTGTATCGGCGGCGAAGCCGAAAATCGGTAATTATCCTTTCACTACTCTTGAACCCAATTTGGGAATTGTAAGTTATCGGGATGGCAAATCGTTCGTGATGGCCGATATTCCCGGAATAATCGAAGGAGCCAGCGAAGGAAAAGGCTTGGGATTACGTTTTCTACGTCACATCGAAAGAAATTCATTATTGCTTTTTGTTGTTCCAGCCGATGCTGAAGATATTCACGAAGAATACAACATACTGCTGAACGAACTCACCCGGCATAATCCCGAATTGTTGGACAAACGCCGTGTCCTTGCCATTTCCAAATCGGATATGCTTGATGATGAACTGATGCACGAAATTTCTTACGACTTACCAAAAATTCCCTATGTTTTCATATCGTCCATCACCGGTTACGGAATTCCTGCACTGAAAGATATTCTTTGGCGCGAACTCAATTCAGAAGAAATTACACAAATTTCTGCATCGAGGGAATCACTTGTACACAGACGCTTGGATGTTCAATCGCTGGAGTTTGAACCCGAAGAGGAATTTGAAGACGATCTGGAAGATGAATTCGTGGAAGAAGACGAAAATTATTACGAAGAAGATTTTTAAACCATGTTTCGCCACCCGAACTATTCAAACTTGCTTTTCTTTAAGATTTTTGAGAATGAACCTCGTTTGTTTCATTTCTCAACAACAAGAACGGGCGGCGTAAGCCGGGGAGAATTCCGGTCATTGAATCTGGGCAATTATTCCGACGATAATCCGTTGAATATTTACGAAAATCGTTCCATCGTGGCACGAAAGTTCTACAAAACAGCCGACGACCTAATTACCCCGCACCAAACACACAGTAACAAAGTATTGCTTATCGATACTAATTTTCTGACTCTTCCCAATACCGATAAAATAGAAAAACTGTACGGATTTGATGCATCCATTACTCAGGAAAAAGGTTACTTTCTGGGTGTTACCACTGCCGATTGTGTACCTATTTTGGTGTTTGACCCCAAAAACGAAGCTATCGGAGCCATTCACGCCGGATGGCGGGGCACCACTGACAGGATTGTGGAAAAGACAATCCTCAAGATGCAGAAAAGTTTCGGAACCGAACCAAAGGATATTCTTGCGGCAATTGGCCCGGCAATCAGCATCGATTATTACGAGGTGGGAAAAGAAGTGGAGAAAGAGTTTCTGAAAAGCGGCTTTAAACTGAATAAATCCACATCATATCACCACGATTTATCAAAAAAACTTCATGTCGATCTCAAAGAAATTAATCGGCAGGAACTTATAAGACTGGGTGTTCCCAAAAACCAAATAGAAAAAACCCGATACTGTACTTACAACAACAGCCGTTTGTTTTTCTCCGCCCGTCGGCAATCGATACATTCGGGCAGAATGCTTACAGGAATTATGTTACGGTAATAAAATAAAAACTGACGGGGCGCGCCCGTCAGCATAAAAAATTCACAGGATGACCTGAGAGTCGCCCCGTAAAATGATTGTTTATTAATAGCGATTGCTAACTGTTTCCCAATCGATAATTTTCCAGATTTCTTTCAAGTGGTCAGCACGGCGATTTTGATAATCGAGGTAGTATGAGTGTTCCCAAACATCGAATCCTAAAATCGGAGTTAGACCTTTTGTTAGGGGATTTCCGGCATTGCTTTCTTTCTCGATGGAAAGTTTGCCGCCGGCATCTTTAGCCAACCACACCCAACCCGAACCAAAAACTGAAACTCCGGCTGCGTTGAATTCTTCTTTAAATTTATCGAACGAGCCGAATTGCGAGTTAATAGCATCAGCTAATTTCCCTTTAGGTTCGCCGCCACCGTTCGGTTTAAATGAGGTGAAATAAATGTTATGGTTAAGGGTTTGCCCTGCGTTGTTAAAAATTGCACCATCGCTTTTCTTTACGATTGTTTCCAAATCGGCATTTTCAAATTCTGTTCCAACCACTAATTTATTCAAATTGTCCACATAGGCCTGATGGTGTTTACCGTAATGGAATTCAACGGTTGTTTTACTGATAACCGGCTCTAAGGCATCGGTTGCATAGGGTAATGCTACTTTTTCAAATTTCATAGTTTCTTTATTTTTAGAATTATTATTTTTATTGTTTTTTGCTTTCGAATTAGTGCAGGTAACCATAGACACTGCAAAAATTACTACTAAGGAGACGTATTTAATTGCCCTCATGATTGAAAATTAATTTGTTCTACTCCCATTAACGAAACAGCGGCAAAAAAGTTCACACTATTTAGAATGAAACTTAATAATATCAATGAGAAAAATCAGTCTGGATTTACAAACCCAGACTGACAAATAATATCAGAGAATTAATAAATTATTCTTATTTAGATTAATTATTTTCTATAACCGTCCCATGAATTCTTCATGCAGTAGGAATAGGCGGAAAAGGCAATCCTTCCGGTACGCTTTTTGCCGAATTATCTGCCTGATTTTCCGTATTGTCGTACACATTTTTTTTCGAATTATCTTCGTTTTGCAAAATTTCCTGCGAACGGGAAATCCACGGACGTTTTCCGAAAATTTGCTCCAAATTTTCCGCGTAAATTATTTCCTTTTCGAGTAATATCTGAGCCAACTGGTTATGCCCCTCGGCATGTTTGCGAAGCAAATCTTTGGCTCTTTCGTATTGTTCGGCAATCATAACCTTAACTTCAGCATCAATAAGTTCGGCAGTACTTTCGCTGAAAGGTTTTTGAAAGGTGTAATCCTGCCCAGTTGAATCGTAATAACTCAAGTTAGGTATCTTATCACTCATTCCCAGGTAAGATATCATTCCGTAAGCCTGTTTGGTTACGCGTTCCAAATCGTTCATCGCTCCCGATGATATTTTACCGATGAAAACTTCTTCGGCAGCTCTTCCACCAAGCAAAGCGCACATTTCATCGAGCATTTGGTCTTTGGTGGTAATTTGTCGTTCTTCGGGAAGATACCAAGCTGCGCCTAAGGCTTTTCCGCGTGGCACGATGGTTACTTTCACCAACGGATTAGCATATTCTAAGAACCAACTTAACGTAGCGTGTCCTGCTTCGTGAATAGCGATTGATTTTTTCTCATCTTGCGTGATGATTTTGTTTTTCTTCTCCAGTCCGCCAATGATCCGGTCAACGGCGCTGATAAAGTCTTCCCTTTCAACAAATTTCTTTTTGTTCCGGGCTGCTATAAGTGCAGCTTCGTTACAAACGTTAGCGATATCGGCGCCGGAAAATCCAGGCGTTTGACGCGCAAGAAATTCTATATCAACGGATTCATCTATTTTAATGGGGCGCAAATGAACCTTGAAAATTTCTTTTCGATCGTTCAAATCGGGTAGTTCCACGTAAATCTGTCTGTCGAAACGGCCTGCACGAAGTAGAGCTTTATCTAAAATATCCACTCTGTTTGTGGCCGCCAAAATAATAACTCCACTATTGGACCCGAATCCGTCCATTTCTGTAAGAAGCTGATTCAGCGTATTTTCACGTTCGTCATTGGAACCGAAATTGACGTTCTTCCCACGGGCGCGCCCAACGGCGTCAATTTCGTCGATAAACACAATTGCAGGTGATTTCTCTTTAGCTTGGCGAAATAAGTCGCGCACGCGCGATGCTCCTACCCCAACAAACATTTCCACGAAATCGGAACCCGATATCGAAAAAAACGGAACATTTGCCTCACCGGCAACGGCTTTCGCTAATAACGTTTTCCCTGTTCCCGGAGGGCCTACAAGCAAAGCTCCTTTCGGGATTTTTCCACCTAAATTGGTATAATTACCCGGATGTTTCAAAAATTCTACAATTTCCTGCACCTCTTCTTTTGCTTCGGATAATCCTGCCACATCTTTGAACGTAACTTTGGGACCGGCATTCTTATCGAAAAGCTGTGCTTTGGATTTTCCTACACTGAAAATACCGCCTCCACCACCTCCGGGACCTCCTTGCATTCGCCGCATCATCCAAATCCAAAAAACAATGATTAGCAGAAATGGAGCAAATGTCAACAACATCCCCCAAAACTCAGACGTTTCATCGAATTTGAGTTTTATATCATAACTCTTTTCTTCTTTAGTCTTATCAATAAAGTCAGACACTTTTTCAGCAGAGGGAATATTGACACTTATAAACGGATTATTTACAAATTTATTTGCATCTTCTCCAAAGACATAATTTACAGATTCGGAACGCACTTTTGCCTCGGCAACATCTTTGTTACTGTAAACAACAATGCTTTCAATTCGGTTATCGGTAACGTATTCCTGAAAATCAGACCAATCTATTTTTTTTATGATTTTGTTCTGACCAAAAAAGAACATACCTATCAACCCCATCGATAAAATGGCGTATATCCAATATGCGTTGAATGGTTGTTTGGAATTTGGATTGCCTAATTCTCCGGGACGAACCGGCTTTTTGGGTTTATTATTTTGATTATTTTGGTTGTTATTGTCCATTAACTTTTTCCTGTAAAATTCTTAGTGAATATATGTAACAATTCAGATGAAAATAAGTTTTAACCCAATGCGGGGATTTGCTCCATTAAAGCGTCTTCCCACAAATGATCCAAATTGTAGTACTGTCTCAATTCGGGAACGAAAATGTGGACAATAATGTTACCGTAATCAATGCCGATCCACTCGGCGCGTTGTTGTCCCTGAATTCTAATCGGACTTTCTTTGGTGTTTTTCTTAACTACTTCTTCTACCGATTCTGCCACCGCCGAAACCTGAGTCGGCGTATTGCCTTCGCAAATGACAAAATAGTCGCAAATGGCTCCCGGAATTCCTTTCAACTGAATTTTAGTGATGTTTTTCCCTTTCTTCTCTTGTATCCCTTCGATAATACTTTGTAATAATTTGTTTTTTTCTTTCATTCGCTGTTTTAATGAGTGATATATGCAAAGATAGTCGCTTTTTTACAAACACCTTATCTTTCATACACAAAAATAACTGCAAGAAGAATGCCAAAAAATGCAAATCAAAAAAATAAACTCGTCAACAGCGTAAATCTCTGCTCGCAAAAAGCGATTATGGTTTCCATTACTGTCCAACTTTGGAGCATTTATTTTTTGCTCATTCTCAAGCTCTTATCTACTAACCAATATCAGCTGTTGTTGACATGCGATAGCAACTTCGCGACAAATATGCTGCTTAAACCCACATTATTCACGCTTTTAGCTTTATGCGGATGCAAAGCGCGAATCTCATCGCAGTATAGCGAACTATTTCAAGAGGGTTGGAATGCAGCAGAGACGTGAAGATAAAAGCGAGCAATTACAAAAACGAGTGTCATCAAGAGTTTCGAATTTTAAACCCCTTTATTTACAGGAATTTACAAAATACGATATACGCCATTATATAATTAACACGACACAAGAAGGTTTGTAAAGATTTTACTCACAGGCAATCAATATAATCATGAATGCTTTTTATCTTTTATTGCGATAAATAATGAGAGTTAATAAGTATGCCTGTGGCATATACGAATGGAATCCAATGCTGATTCAGGTGTACATTTTTCGGGTTGAACTCCTTTTAAAACACAATCGGCGAAATAATAAAGTTCATCCGCAAAACCCTCGTTAGCATCGCCGCCCGATACTAATATAGTTTCGGTATCCGTGACCACTTTTATGTTGTGCGGGTCTTGTGATGAAAAAAAGACGCTGGTTTTTTCGAACCGTGCGCTGAATCCGGCATGAAACGGATAATCGGCATGAAACGTGTTTCCCCCATCGATTTTAACAACGAGGTTCGAGTTGTCGTATTTCCACAAGGCGCTGACGTAGTCATTATAACTTAATCGTCCCGGTAAAGTTTGGGCTTCGATATTATCGGGAATTCCGCAAACCCATTGAGCAAAATCGATATCGTGAATTACCAGATCGAACAATGCTCCGCCCGACGAACCAAACTCTTTTTGTCTGTCTTTCCATTGTCCCCAGATAGGTACACCCGAAAAACGCGACATCGAAAGTAACTCCAAACGACCGTATTCACCTGAATCTATCCATCTTTTCAGCGTTTCGTAGGCCGGCATAAACCGCACTACATGCCCGATCATCAGCACCTTATTTTTGGAACGGGCAAGTTCAATGAGCTTCTCTCCTTCCTCAACATTTATGCAAAAGGGTTTTTCGAGAAAAACATTTGCTCCGGCCCGAAGCGCCATTTCCGTCATTTCGTAATGCAACGCTGTATGAACAGCGATAACGCAGGCATCGGGTTTCTCGACTTGTAAACATTCTACAAAATCGGAATAGATCTTCACATTCTCAAGCTGTTCTGCATCGATGCTTCCGGTGGAGAAATTGCCAGTCTGTTCGGTGAGTTTTGTAAAGATGTTCTCGGAAGCCTTGTCAACAATGGCTTTTAAATGAAGATTGGGATTTTTCAAGATATTCAATGTATGGGTCATTCCCATAAACCCGAAACCTACAACTACAAAGTTCATAAATTATATGTTTAAAATTTGACAATTATTGCGAAGTACAAAGAGCATGGACGAATGGACCAAATAGGTTTAAGGTTGCCAGGCGACATCGAAACAACAAGGTCCCGCCAGACGGATCCGTCTGGCGGGGCTTTTCATAATTCCGAGTTACAGCGTCTGTAACTTCAAATTTCTCCAAAGCACTTTGATACCTCCGCCATCGTGGATTTGTAGGGCGATTCGTCCTTGAGCATTACCGATTTTTTCATCGGTTAGATCAACCATTTCTTCACCGTTGAGGTAAGTTTTCACGTTATCGCCTTTTACAACGATGCGTAGGGTATTCCAGTCACCCACTTTTAGAATTTCTTCTTTTTCATCAGGAATTTGCACGAGCCATCCACGTCCGTAGGACTCATATATTCCGCCGGTATCATGACCCTTGGGTGCAACTTCCACTTGCCAACCGTTTACGATGACACCGGGTTCAATAAACGAACGAATGAACACACCCGAATTACCATCGGCTTCCTGTTTAAATTCCACCGAAAGGTCGAAATCGTCGTAATACTCGCGCGTGGCTAAATAGCCATATTGTTTGTCGGGACCGCTTTCGCAAACTAGCAATCCATCCTGAACGTACCATTTTTCGGTGCCGTAAGCTTCCCATCCGGTCAGGTCAACTCCGTTGAAAAGGGTCACTTCCTTGGTTTTGCGGGGAAGTTCCTTGATTTTTACGTTACGAAACCAGGCAGCCGATCCGTGGTCTTGCAAACAGATAACACCTTTGCGAGCCAGGCCGTATTCGGGAGCATTTTCCCACTTACCGCTATTTTTGCGGGCGAACCAGTCTTCTGTCCAAGCCTCAAATTCGATCACTTTCTCGCCGTTCAGCCAATGCTCAACGTGCCCGTTGTCGAAAACGATTTTCGACGTATTCCATTCTCCGGCCGGTTTGATGATGAGTTTGGAAGAGTCTCCAACGTGCATGGCATAATCGGCAGCAGTTTTTTGCCATTCTTCCAGCGGATCGGGGAATCCGAGATTATCAATCAACTGATACTCCGGTCCGGTAACATAAGGAACGGCAAATTTAGGATTTTCAACCACGTGATACAACACGCCGCTATTCCCTCCATCAGCAATTTTCCAATCCCATACCATTTCGAAGTTTTCATACAATTTCTCCGTTACAATGTAGCCGTGTTCATCAGCACCTTCACCTTTAGCCTGGATCATACCGTCTTCGGCAAACCAGGGAGCAGTTAGTGAATCGCCGTTGTAATCGCGCCAACCGTTAAGGGTTGTTCCGTCGAAAAGGAGTTCCCAACCTTCGGCTTTTTCGGCCTTCGTCAACACGTTGTGTTTAACGGAAGGTTCACAAGATACAAATACCATTGTCATAAGCAATGTAGTACACAATAAATAAATTTTTGATTTCATTTTTTCTGATTTTATATTTAAACGTGAGAAATACAAAAATACTGATTTCATGTAAATTAGACAAAGATTATTAGTGTAATTTATTAATTTTGGAAAAAATTAAGATTAAAGGCTATCTTTTCAATAATAGATGAGAAATAAAAATATATTCTTTTGTATCTTATCTGCAGGATTATCTTTTTCAGCAACTGACCAAAAACCCAACATCATCTACATCTTTATCGACGACCCTGGCTACGCCGATTTAGGTTACTACAGACAACAAAAAATAGAAACGCCAAATATCGACCATTTGGCCGAAAACGGAATGCGTTTCACGCAACACTACTCCGGTTCGCACGTCTCCGCACCATCCCGAGTTAATACACTTACCGGAAAATATAGCAGCCATGCCTACATTCGCAGGAACGACGAAATGGGCAATCGTGTTGATGTCTGGAATCACGCGGCAATGCTTGCAAAACAAACTATTGCCACCTCACACACCATTAGACAAAGGCGCCGACCCGATCCTCGAATCGAGCTACGATAAGTACACTCAGCAACAATACTCGCCTGATTTAATGCTCGCTGAAATACAAACCGTTCCTCTTTATGTGGACAACACCCGGAACTACATCTAATAACATTTCCGCTTTTTGGGACATGATGCCTACATTTGCCGAAATTGCCGAAATAAAAAGCGAGAAATCGGATGGAATTAGTTTTTTGCCAACACTATTGAGCAAGAAACAGAAAAAACATACCTATCTTTACCAGGAATTTCCTAAAAAAGAAACTTCAAAAGCTATTCGCATGGGAAAATGGAAAGGTTATATTTCCAATTACAAAAAAGGCGACAGCAAAATGGAGCTTTTCAATTTAAGAAAAGACCCACGCGAACAAAATAATATTGCCGATAAAAATCCGCAGGTGGTGTGTAATCTTCGGGAAAGATGGACGAAACACACACTAAGACGATTATTGAAAGATTCGATATGTAATTCTGCTTTTTAATCAACACAATTATTAAGAAAAAGATAATTTTAAGCAACATATGAACACAAAAACAATCTTATTCGCAGGCGGCTCGCTTCTGGCCGGTTTATCGGCTTGCAAAAGCACGGTTCAGGAGCAAAAAACGCCGATGAATGTTATTTACATTCTTGTGGATGACCTTGGTTATGGCGACCTTAGTTGCTATGGTCAGCAGAAGTTTCAAACACCCAATCTTGACCGTATGGCTGCCGAAGGCATGTTGTTTACGCAACACTATGCCGGATGCACGGTGAGTGCGCCATCGCGTGCTTCGCTTATGACGGGACTGCACACGGGACACACGCAGGTGAGAGGAAATCGTGAAATCAGTCCCGAAGGACAGGAACCGATGGCCGAAGGAACTTTTACCATCGGTAAATTGATGCAGGAAGCCGGATACAGTACCGGAATTTTCGGCAAATGGGGATTGGGTTATCCAGGTTCGGTTTCGGTGCCGAACACGATGAGTTTCGATGAGTTTTACGGTTATAACTGTCAGCGTCAGGCGCATACTTACTATCCGTCGCACTTGTGGCATAACGGCGAAAAGATTTTGTTTCCCGAAAACGATAATCAGGGTCGTGTAACCTATTCGCAAGACCTGATTCACGAGCAAGTGTTGCAGTTTATCAGAAACAATAAAGATAAACCGTTTTTCGCTGTGCTCACCTACACGTTGCCACATGCCGAAATGAATGTTCCGCACGATTCTATCTATCAGCAATTCGAAAATAGTTTCGAAGAAACGCCTTACGACGGTAGTCGGGGATATACTCCCGTTGAAAAGCCAAGAGCCACATTTGCCGCTATGGTAACCCGTTTGGATATGTATGTGGGCGAAGTGCTTACAGAGTTGAAAGCGTTGGGATTAGACAAAAATACGATTGTGTTTTTCACCAGCGACAACGGTCCGCATCGTGAAGGTGGCGCCGATCCCGATTTTTTCCAAAGCTACGGTCCGCTTAAAGGTACCAAACGCGATTTATACGAAGGTGGAATCCGCGTTCCGTTTATCGCGTGGAGTCCGGAAAAAATCGCAGCCGGAAGCAGAAGCGACCATGTTGGCGCATTTTGGGATATGATGCCCACGTTGAGCGAACTGATCGGAACGGATTTATCGGTTGAAACCGATGGCGTTTCGTTTTTGCCCACACTGTTTTCGAAAGGTGAACAAAAAGAGCATGACTATTTGTATTGGGAATTTCATGAAATGGGCGGTCGTCAGGCGTTGTTAAGCGGAAGCTGGAAGCTGATTCGTCAGCCGATTGTAGGTGAAACCGCGTTGGAACTTTATGATTTGAGTAACGATTTGCACGAAGATAATAATTTGGCTGCCGAAAATCCTGAAAAAGTGAAAGAGTTGGAAGCGTTGATGAACAATGCCCGAACCGAATCGCCACTATTTAACTTTGGAAGAAAAACAGAGAATTAAAAAATAATATGACTATCCGCATGAATGCCTTACTCAATTAATAACCACATAGATACATAGTCTTTTCATGCAAGGAGTAAAACAGCTACACAATAGTCATAGTAGCATAGCTACTATGTGTAAAACAAGTTTTCTATGTAACACTTGTATCGCTATTTCCTTTTCAATAAACTATATTTTCTATGTATCTATGTGGTATTGAAAAGGATTATTCTGTTTTATAAATAGAATGTAAGTTTCGGTAAATATAAGGATATTCATTAAAATAAAACCTATGAAAAAAACAATAGCCGTTTTATCCGGCTCTTTAGCGGTTGCTGCATTGGCAGCTCAGGAAAAACCGAATATCGTTCTTATTTACGCCGATGATATCGGTTACGGCGATTTTTCCTGCTACGGTGCAACACGTGTGCAAACGCCTAATGTGGATACTTTGGCAAACAACGGCGTGCGATTTCGCAACGCCCATTCGGCTGCGGCAACCAGTACGCCATCGCGTTATGGAATGTTTACCGGAGAATATCCGTGGCGACGAAATGGAACGGGTGTTGCCGCGGGCGATGCTGCGCTTATCATCAATCCCAATCGATATACTTTGCCGCAAATGATGAAGGAGGCAGGATACACTACCGGAGCCGTAGGCAAATGGCACTTAGGAATGGGCGCCGAAACCGGAAAGCAGGATTGGAATAAACGCGTTGCGCCCGGTCCGGCTGAAATCGGTTTTGATTATTCCTATCTCATGGCGGCAACGGGCGACCGTGTTCCGTGCGTGTATATGGAAAATCAGATGGCTGTGGGACTTGACCCAAAAGACCCGATTCAGGTGAGTTATACTCAAAACTTTGCTGGTGAACCAACCGGAAAAGATAATCCCGAGTTGCTGACTAAACAAAAGCCGAGCCATGGGCACGATATGGCGGTGGTAAACGGAATTTCGCGCATCGGATTTATGAAAGGCGGCAAATCGGCGCTTTGGGAAGATGAAAACATTGCCGATAGTATTACGGTTCATGCCGTTCGTTTTATCGAGCGAAATAAAGATAAGCCGTTCTTTCTCTATTTCGGAACCAACGATATTCACGTGCCTCGATATCCGCACGAACGTTTTCGCGGGAAAACCGATATGGGACATCGGGGCGATGCCATTGTGCAGTTCGACTGGTCGGTGGGCGAAGTGGTTCGTGCATTAAAAGAAGCGGGAGTTTACGACAATACGCTTATCATTATCACCAGTGATAACGGTCCTGTTGTAGACGACGGCTATCAGGACGAAGCGGTAGAGCGTTTGAAAAACCATAAGCCATGGGGCCCATTTCGCGGTGGAAAATACAGTACGTTTGAAGCGGGAACGCGTGTTCCGTTTATCGTGCACTGGACGGGTAATGTTCGCACGGGCGTTTCCGATGCGTTGGTTTCGCAAATTGATATGCTGGCAACGTTTGGCGAATTGGTAGGGAAAGAGATTCCCGAAGATGCCAAAATCGATAGTCAGAAACATCTGTCGGCATGGTTGGGGAAAGAGCCTAAAGGTCGCGACTATATCATCAGTTCCGCTTACGCGTTATCGGTTTTAACATCGGACTGGAAATATATCGAGCCGAGCAACCGGAACTCTTACAATGCGCAAACAAACACGGAGTTGGGACTCAATCCCGAAGAGCAACTTTACAACATTACAATCGACAGGGGAGAGTACGATAACGTTGCCGATGAAAATCCGTTGATAGTAAGGTTTTTAAAACAAATACTGGAAGAGGAAAAACAAAAAGGAATCGGACTGGAATTGTGAAAAACGATTTCATAGATAAAGGTAGTTGTTATCAAACAAACACCGTAAATTTAATTAATAAATGATATTTAGTTGTATCTACTAATTGAATTTACGGTGTTTATTTCCTCCGGAACCTCCAAAATAGGCGTCGGAGATGAGAGCGATATTTCGCTCAATATCAATACTTTTTATCGTATTTATCTATTCTGGAAAGAAAAAATCTATCGAAAAATATGTTTTATAACATATAATTTCGTATCTTTGTGCCGATTTTAATGGCAAGCGAGTTATTAGAAATCAATTTTTAGGTTATCAACATTTTTCTGAAAAAGTTTCTTGTAAACGGTTGTCGATAAATCATAACTTTAAAAGAAAGGATAAAATTATGAACATCAAAAACCTGACAAAAGAAGAAATTCTGTCTCAAATCAACTATTTGGAGCGGAATATTAACAAAGGATCTGCTGTATATCAGGCTAACAGAATCAGCAGAATTAGAAGATTGAAATCAAACTTGCGCAACGCAGGTTGATATTTTTATTACAGCATCGCGATCGTAATCAGGTCCGAATGCTTTATTTACAACGATAATTTAAACCTGATAATATTCATTCAAACAAAAAAGCTGCTCATTCAAGCAGCTTTTTTCATTGTTATTCGTCAGTCATTTCTGCTGTCAACTTATGTTTGTTCATCTCCATCTGTCGTTTCTTTGTTACGATTTTTAACCAGGTATATCCTACAATCATCGATAAAGTAGAGGCTACCAATACTGCCAATTTAGCTGTATCTTGCAATGTTTTATCGTCGAATGCCAGCATTGATACAAAAATGGACATCGTGAAGCCTATACCGGCGAGAATTCCAACGCCGATAAACATCATCCAATCCGGTTTTGTCTTTAGTTTGATGACTCGCAAATAAGTCATCAAATATACAGCCAGCGTTATACCTACCGGTTTTCCTATGAATAACCCGAGAATAATACCAATGGACAATTTACTCATCAAATTAGCTATTGCTGAGGCGTTGATAAAAATACTGGTATTCGCCAGTGCAAATATGGGAATAATAAGGAAATTGACCGGAAAAATAAGCGCCTTCTCGTAAACCGGGATTTTTTTAATAGGAAGCAATGCTGATAGAATCACTCCCGCAAAAGTCGCGTGAATTCCAGATTGATACATAAAATACCACATAACCACCCCAAGTGAAAGATACAAAACTCTCGAGAATCGATTTCGCATATATTTAATTATGAGCACGATAAGAACCACACAAACTACAACCCCCAACAGCCACATAAATTCGGGACGTTCTCCGTAAAATAAGGCAATGATGAGGATGGCGCAAAGGTCGTCGATAATGGCAAGGGCGGTAAGGAAAATTTTCATTGAGTATGGGACCGCTTTCCCCAACAAACTTAAAATCCCGAGAGCAAAAGCAATATCGGTCGCTGTGGGAATAGCCCATCCATTCTGATAAATCGTTCCTTTAGTGGTTATTAAGAAGATAATTGCCGGAAAAATAACACCAAACAAGGCGGCTACCATCGGAAACATCATTCTGCTGGGCGATGAAAGTTCACCCACCACCGATTCGCGTTTTATTTCCATGCCCACCTGAAAGAAAAACAACGCCATTAATGCATCGTTTATAATATGCAAGATGTTGTGTGGTAGATGTATGGATTGTAAAAAAGGAATTTCGGTCTCCCAAAAATAGTTGTAGTTTTCACCAATGTCGGGCAAATTGGTTATTACGAGCGATGCGGTGGTGCATAACAGCAGTAAAACGCCCACGGAGCGGCTATCGTGAAGAAAATTGCTTAAATTAAACTTACTGTTTTTATTTTCTACTGAATGCAGATTTTGATTCATATAGTTTTACTTATGAAAGTAAGAAATTGAAATCGTCTTCATTAGACAATTCTCTAGGTTCTTGTCCGAATTTAAAAATGCGTGCGTTGCGTTTCCCGATAAGGACCAACTCGTTATCTTCTAAAAGCAACATTGTTCCTTCACGCAAGCCGACTACAAACACGTCTTTGTTCACTTCTATGAACTCATTGATGCGCATTTCGCGTGTTTCACCTCCGTGATTGGCCGGATGGTCGTCTAAATAATGCGGATTTATTTGAAACGGAACTAATTTAAGCGTTTTGAACTTTAGAGGCTCTACGATAGGCATATCGTTTGTTGTTCTGAGTGATGGGCAAGATATGTTAGAGCCGGCGCTCCACCCAATATACGGCGTTCCTTTTTTAACGCTCTTTCTGATAACTTTCATCAGTCCTTTTTCGTGAAGTATTTTCACCAATTGCCACGTATTTCCACCGCCAACCACAATTGCATCAGCATTTTCAATGGCTTCAACGGGATTAATAAATCGATGAATACCGGTTACGTGATGTCCGATTTCGGCAAAACGATTGTTCACTTTTTCTTCGTATTCGTCATAAGAAAAAGTAACGGCAGCGTAAGGAATAAAAATGGCGTTTTTAGTTTTATCGCCCAAGAAATTTTTAATTTGCTCTTTCGGATAATCCAAATAAGCTTCTCCCGGATTCGTGGAGTTGCTAATTAATAAAAGTTTCATCTTTTTGTGGATTTGAAGTTTTTATTTGCGGATGCAAAGATAACGAAATTGTTGAAAATATTCGGTATTAAGACTATATTTGTACTTAAAATTCTTATCAGCCAAACAGATATGGACGAAATATTGAAACAGATCAGAGCGGATTTACGCCGTTCCATGAATGGTATCGCTTCTAAGAGTATGCGAGAGAAAGGGCTGCATTACAAACTGAATTTTGGCGTGGATATTCCCCGACTGCGTGAACTTTCCAAAAAATATCCCGATAATGCCCAATTGGCAGAACTATTATGGAAACAAGAGACCCGAGAATTGAAAATTCTGGCAACGATGCTGTACCCTGTTGAAAAGTTTGATGAGGAAAAAGCCGAAAGATGGGTGAGAGAAATTCCCACTCACGAAATTCGGGAGCAAGTTTGTATGAATTTATTTCAGAAATTGAATTTTGCCGATAAGTTAGTACAAAATTGGAGTAATTGGATTAAAGAAGAAATAAGAACCAGCGGATATTGGCTTTTTACACGATTGTTGATCATTAAATCGGATTTAGCTGATAATATTGACCAAAACGAATTTTTGGAAAAAATGATTTTCGATTTGAATTCAGACTCCTATTTTCTTCGCCTTTCGGCGCAAAATGCGTTGAAGTTTTTAGGCAGAACATCAATAGAATTGTCGCGAAAAATATTGCTCGAAATTCAAGATTTTAAAACATCGGACGATACAATAAAAAATGAAATTTACAACAGTTTAAGTTTTGAATTTGAATAAAACCAAAACTCTGTCTTAACAGAAACTGTGTCATTTTTTACACTTTATCTACTGTCATGTCAATTATAAAATGCGCATATCGTATTTTGTAAATTCGTTGAATAATTGGTTTTTAAACTCGAAACGCAATACTCTGTATTCTTGATTTGACACCACCTTTCCTCACGCAAAAAAAGAACAATGTTGTCTTAATGTCGTGTTTAGCAGCCTTCAAGCAATTTTCTAAAATTGCTTGAAGGATAAATACTTTCGCAAAACTTCTCTCTCTTTTTTATTTCGAAATTTCAATTTCTCTCAAATTTTCAGTTAAATAGAGTTAAATATGTATATTTATTACACTATTATAATGTAAATAGTGTAATTTTGTGGTGTTTTCTTACTAAAGACAATATAAATCTAACGAAGATGAAAATAAGCAAACGTAGAAAAAATTATATAAACAAAGCAATTGCAGTCTTTAAACAAGATGGTTTGCGTATTTCTTTGGATGAAGTTGCAGGAAAAATGGGAATTACAAAAAAAACGCTCTACAATCATTTTTCTTCGAAAGATGAATTATTGAAAGAGTGTATCCAGTCTATTTCCTCCGATTTT
>MVZJ01000025.1 GCA_002069095.1 Bacteroidetes bacterium ADurb.BinA174
GCCTTATGCAGGAGTATCAACCGCCATTCTTATTTTTACAAAAACCGATGCAGGCGGAACAAGCGATGTTTGGTTTTACGATATGAAAGCCGACGGTTATTCGCTCGACGATAAACGTACCGAAATAAAAGAGAACGATATTCCCGATATTATAGAACGTTTTTACGCACTTGACAAGGAAAAAGACCGTACCCGAAAAGAACAATCATTCCTTGTACCCAAAGCCGATATTGTGGCAAACGATTACGACCTTTCCATAAACAAATATAAAGAAGTAGAGCGGGTAAAAGTAGAATACGAAGACCCCGATGTGGTGTTGGCACGATTGGAAGGTTTGCAAAATCAAGTAGCGGAAGCAATGGCGGAGTATAAAAAATTAGGGTGAACAAAAGGGTGAACAGACATTCCTGCCTGTTCAATTAAGCACAGTGGGTGCACAGACATTCTTGTCTGTGTAATACGAACAGATAATAATGCTTATACACCAACATAATAAATAATTAAACAGAACCGTATGTCTATATTTATAATCATTCTTTTCTTACTCTACTTTTTTATCTATACCCCCATATTGGTTATAAAGATAGCAAAACATGGGAAGAGTTTTTTTAAGCCGAATTTCCAAAAGGCACTTGAAAAAATGAATGAAGATAGTCAAACAGGTAGAATTTTGGTGCAACATAAAGGCTTTATCGTGCTAAACGCCATAGCGTATTATCTTATATTGTTGCTATGGCTCATTGTTATTGGAGGCATAATCTTCTGGCTGACAAGATAATGGGTGAAAATGAGAGAACAGACATTCGGGTGCACAGACATTCCTGTCTGTGTAAATAAGCACAGGTAAGAATACCTGTGCACCCGAAACGAACCCGAAAACGAAAAATGATTTTATGAAAGAAAATTGGGAAATAAAGAAATTAGATGAAGTTTGTGATACCATAAACGGATTGTGGACAGGAAAAAAAGAGCCTTTTATTAAAGTTGGAGTAATCCGTAATACCAATTTCACAAAAGATTGTAAATTAGACGATGCCGATATTGCTTATCTTGATGTGGAAGTAAAACAGTTTAATCAAAGGAAACTTAAATACGGAGATATTATTTTAGAAAAGTCGGGTGGAAGTACTAATCAACCTGTTGGAAGAGTTGTTTTGTTTGAAAAAAAAGACGGCGACTTTTCATTTAGTAATTTCACTTCTGTTATTCGGATAAAAGACAAAAGTGTTCTTAGTTTCAAATTTTTGCATAAGTATTTATCATTTCTATATTTCACAGGCTATACAGAAAGACTTCAATCAAATACAACAGGAATAAGAAATTTAGATTTTAATAGGTATAAAAAAACAGAAATCCCCATTCCACCCCTTCCCGTTCAAGAAACCATTGTAAAAGAGTTGGATATTTTGCATCGTCTGAAAGAGTTGCAGGAACAGCAACTTGCAGAATACGATAACTTAGCTCAATCTACCTTTTACAGTATGTTTGGCGACCCAATAGAAAATGAAAAAGGATGGGAAGTGAGGAAGTTGGGAGAGGTGTGTGACACTACTTCAGGAGGAACACCTTCAAGCAAAAGAACAGAGTATTATGATAATGGAACAATCAATTGGTTGAGAAGTGGAGAGGTAAATAAAATATTTATTACAGAATCTGAATTGAAAATTACAGAAGAAGGTCTTAATAATTCATCCGCAAAAATGTTGCCGATAAACACGGTTCTTATTGCAATGTATGGTGCAACGGTTGGTCAGGTTGGAATATTGAAATTTGAAGCATCTACCAATCAAGCTATTTGTGGGATTTTGCCTAATGACTATTTAAATCCTGTTTTTTTATATTTTACCTTGTTTTTTCATAAACCCTATTATTTGGAACTTGCAATGGGTGGTGCTCAACCAAATATTTCTCAAACAATCATTAAGAATACTAATGTTATTTTCCCACCCCTTTCCTTTCAAACCGATTTCGCTAATCGGATAGAAAAGATAGAAGCACAAAAAGAGTTGGTAAAACAAGGCATTGCCGAAACGCAGTTACTGATAGATTATACAATGGATAAATATTTTGGGTAAAGGGGTGCACAGGCGGGTGAACAGACATTCCTGTCTGTTCAAAATGCACAGGCAAGAATGCCTGTGCACCCGAGAATACACCCGAAAATGCACCCAATAAATCAAAAAACTATGGAAAAAGAACGAAAAGAACATCATCGCCGAAACTTGCCGCATTTTCAGCAGCCGGGGCAGGAATATTTTATCACTACTAATCTTAAAAACGCAATTCCACCCAAAGCATTGGCAAGATATACCGTTTCGTTGGAGCGTATCAAGAATGATATTGAAAAATTAAAAACCGATAAATCGAAAGAGAAAGAATTAATGCTACTGAAAAAAGAGTATTACATAGAGCGAAATAAGTACATGAAGGCTTTTGATGATATGTTGGCTCTTGACAGTTCGTCAGAAATAAATCTTAATCTGCCTGAAATTCGGAAGATTATGTTTGAGGCTTTTCATTATTACGAAGGCAGGCGAATTGAAAACCATGCTTTTTGTGTGATGCGAAATCATTTTCATTGGGTGATGCGGGTGTTTGAGAAAGATGAAAACGGAAAACCTGTTTATCTGCAAGATATTATGAAAGTAGTGAAAGGCGTATCAGCAAATAAAATAAACAAATTGGATAATAAGACGGGAAGAATCGTGTGGCAAGATGAAAGCTTTGATGTAACCCTCCGTAATGACCGCCATTGGTATAACGCAATGCTTTACACCATTAATAATCCCGTGAAAGCCGGATTGGTCAAACATTGGTGGGAATGGGAAGGAACGTGGTGTAAGTATGATATTTAGGTGCACAGACATTCCTGTCTGTGTAAACGAACAGGCAGGAATGCCTGTTCACCAGACAAGAATGTCTGCTCACCCGAATAAGCAGGAATGCCTGTTCACCCGATAAAACTTATAATTTGCATAGGGATAACGGATTATTATTTCTATTTTTGTGGTAATAAAAAGAACAAAATAGCCTGATTATGAGCAATACCGACAAAATCAGATTAGAATACGACACGGAAGATGGTTTTGTAGATTTATCAAAACCTTTCGATATCGACAAGCTCTATTATGAAGTGATTGCAGACAGTGATGTGAAACCTGATAAGGAGAACACGCTTTATCTGCCTATTAAAGGCGTTTATTTTAACGCTATCATGTCGGGAGAAAAAACGGAAGAGTATAGGGAGGTAAAACTTACTACTTATAAAAAATACTTGCTAGTTGAAGGGGAAGATATTTTTTATTTAAGAGAAGATTTTCCCGATACGGATTTCAATCTGAATTACTACTATAACGGTTTCTATCCATTCCTACCAAAACCGTACAAATATCTGAAACTTGCAGTCGGGTACGAGAAAGAGCGAGATTGGGCAATTGTAGAGGTTGTTGGTATCTCCTTTGAACCTGCTAGAGATGAGAACGGAGATATTGTCCGTTTTAATGATGATGTTGAAAATAATAGAATTGTTTTTTCTCCCAATGGAGAGTTTACAAGATGGATTATTGTTTATCATTTGGGGAAGATAGTGGAGTTTCATCCGAAATCGGGTGAACAGGCATTCCTGCCTGTTCAAAATAAGCAGACAGGAATGTCTGCTCACCCGAAAGTAGAAGAACCTGCTGTAAAATATGAAAAACAGCCATATATTTTAGATATGACAGAAAGAACAGACAAGAATGTCTGTTCACCCAAACGTAACTTTGATTACTTGAAAGATAATTCCGACTTTGCCGACCTTTATACACTCTGTAACGAAGCGGAAGTTTGCCAATGGTACGATCCCGAAAAATCGGCATTGAGTTCACGTCGTGCATTGGAATACATTACCAAAGCCATCTATTTGCTGAAGGGTTTTCGTATTCCTGAAAGAGCGTCACTTTTTGCGTTGGTGGATGCGCAGGAATTTAAGGATTTTATCAATGACGAAACATTGATGAAAAACCTGCACTATATTCGTAAAGCAGGAAATAACGCCGCCCATTTGGGAAATGTTACCCGAACGGAATCATTTTATAGCCTTCTCAATCTGCATAATTTCGTAGGTTCAGTTTTGATGATGTTGGACGTGATAGAGATGTTTCCACGTTTCGATAAAACCTTGCTTACCCGTGAGAAAGAGCTTTACATTACACCAAAAACAGATATTGAACCAACCGCAACCGTTATAAAGAAATACGAGAAAGTAGCGGAAAAAACAGCTGTTTTGAATGTTACGCCACTTCCTGAATACTTTACCGAAGCTGAAACTCGTGCGCTTTATATAGACCAATTGTTGCGGGAAGCAGGTTGGAAAATAGCAACCGAGAAAAATGTTTTTGCACCTAATATGGTTGGTGTGGAAATAGAAGTGAAGGGAATGGGTGCACAGACATTCTTGTCTGTGCAAAACGAACAGGCAGGAATGCCTCTTCACCCGAAAAAGGGTTTTATAGATTATGTGATTTATGGAAATGACGGCAAACCCTTAGCCGTTATCGAAGCCAAGAAAACATCGGTTGATCCATCTGTAGGAAAACATCAAGCTGAACTTTATGCAGACTGTTTGGAAGCTGAATACGGAGTAAAACCCGTAATCTATTACACCAATGGTTACGAGATTTACTGTATCGACCGTTTAGGCTATCCGCCACGCCGTGTATATGGTTTTCATTCTCGTGAGAATTTGGAATTGCTTATTCAACGCCAAAACCGAAAACCCATTACAGACCTGAAAATCAATGACGAAATAACCAACAGGGAATATCAGAAACGTGCAATTTATTCCATTTGTGAGCACTTGAACGGATTTCATCGTAGAGGTCTGCTTGTAATGGCAACAGGAACAGGCAAAACACGTGTTTCCATTTCGCTTGTGGATGTGCTAATGCGGAATGATTGGGTTAAAAATGTGCTTTTCCTTGCCGACCGTACCGCATTAGTAGGGCAAGCAATGAAAAACTTTACCAAACTACTACCACACGTAACCACATCGGCACTATCCGACAAAACTAAGAAACCCGACAAAAACGCACGTATTCTTTTCTCTACCTATCAGACTATGATTAATTTTATAGATGCTGATACAAAAGAGTTTTCTGTTGGTAGATTTGATTTGATTATAATTGACGAAGCACACCGAAGCATTTTCGGCAAGTATATGTCCATTTTCAACTACTTCGATGCTTTCCTTATCGGATTAACCGCTACGCCACGTGACGAAGTGGATAAAAGCACCTATCAGACTTTCAATTTGGAACAAGGCGAACCTAATTTCGATTATGAATTGGAAGAAGCGGTTGCGGATGGTTTTCTAAATCCTTACGAGGTTATCAACGTTAAATCGAAAATCTTAACAGGTGGAATAAAATATGACGAACTTCCCGAAGATGAAAAAGAGCAACTTGAAAAAATCTATGAGTACGAACAGCAAACGGATGATTTGGAAGTTTTGCTTTTAGGAAGAAGGGATTTTAATCCCGGCGAAATGTACAGTTATCTTTTCAATGATGATACGGTAGATAAGGTTTTGCAGGATTTAATGACCAAGGGGTTGAAAGTTCAAGGTGGAGAAGAGATTGGGAAAACCATTATTTTTGCTTACAACCATAATCACGCTAAACAGATAGTGGAGCGTTTCTATGTGCTTTATCCGCAGTATGGACACGATTTTTGTGTGCTGATTGATAACACGGTAAATTATGCACAAAACCTGATAGATAATTTTGAGCAAAGGGATAACAATCCACAAATTGCCGTTTCGGTGGATATGCTTGATACAGGTATTGATGTTCCCGATATTCTTAATTTAGTGTTTTTCAAAACGGTAAGGTCAAAAATAAAGTTCCAACAGATGATTGGACGGGGAACAAGACTTTCGGAAGATATTTTTGGACCCGACGAACACAAGGAAAAGTTTTTAATCTTTGACTATTGCGGAAACTTTGAATATTTCAGCGTGGACTTCAAAGAAACTGTTTCAACTCGTCAGCAATCACTAACCGAAAGACTGTTTAATCTGAATTTGGATATTGCTATTGCTTTGCAGGATTTAAAGTACCAAGAGGACGAATATCTAAGAGATTTGTGTGTCAAACTTAAAAATGATTTGCAAACGCAGGTGGCGGACTTAAACAGAAAGCATATTAGCGTGAGGAATGTTTGGCAAATAGTAGATAAATACACTTCGGACAAAGCTTGGGAATATGTTTCGCTTGTGGACGGACTTGAAATGAAAACAAATATTTCGCCACTTTTACCCGCAACGTCAGAAGATGAAAATGCAAAACGTTTTGACTTAATAGTGCTTTTGATAGAACTTTCATTGATAGACGAGGAAGTAAGAGCAGACAAAAATATTGAGCAAGTAGTTGCGATTGCGGAAGTGTTGCAAACAAAAGTTACCATTCCACAGGTAAAAGCCAAATTGGACGTAATAAAAGAGGTACAGACTGAAAAGTTTTGGGAAGAAGTTACCGTTTCAGAGCTTGAACGGGTACGGGAAGAGTTGAGAGATTTGATGCGTTTTATCGATGGAAAAGAGAAGAAGACATTTATCATTGATATTGAGGATATATTCATACCAGGCGGAAAAGTTGAGAAACCAAGAATAATTGTTTCCTATAAGCAGAAAGTATTGGATTATTTGAATGAAAACAGCGAAAGTCCTGTTATTCAAAAAATCAAAAATCTCGAACAACTCACTATCGGCGATATACGACAATTAGAAGAAGTGCTTTGGAAAGACTTAGGCAGTAAAGAAGATTATGAAAAACAAGTTGGCGACAAGATGTACGGAAATGTGGCGGTCTTTATTCGTTCACTCGTGGGAATAAACCGCGACACGGCTTTGCAGAAATTCTCGCAATTTATTGATGCCAATACGCTCAATTCCGTACAGTTGGAATATCTGAAATCCATCCTCGATTATGTAAGCGTAAACGGTGATATAAACACGCAAATCATTACCAACAAAGAGCCTTTCAGTGATTTTGATTGGTTGAAAGTGTACGGACAAAACACCATCAAAATAAGACAGTTTGTGGATGATATTCATGGGGTGGTAACGGCGTAACGCATTAACCCAAGTAACGGATTGGATTATTCACCGGGTATGCGTTTGATACAATTTGATGGGTATTTTCTTGTCTGACTTAACAGACAAGAATGTCTGTCGACCCATAAAATTCATCATTTTTTCTTATCTTTGCTCTCCTAATTTAAAAAAAATAAACAATACTCTATGTATAACTGGTTCGAATGCAAGGTGCGTTACGATAAAACGCTGGATGCGGGTATGATAAAAACGGTTACGAGACGGTAATCACAAAAAGAAGAGTGCCCCATAAGGAGGCACTCTAAGTAAGACTGAAAACGTGTCGTTAATCCCTGGATTTCACCATATGTTGCCACATAGCCGTTTTTTAAAACCTTACAGTTTTTATTGACCAAAGTCCTGTAACCAATTCAGCCTTTTATTTTGTTTAAAGTTTTTTATTCGTATGCAAAACTAATAAAAAAATTATTTCTTATGAAAATTTGGAAGACATTTTTTACACCCGTCGTTATTTCTGCTCGATAATGCTTTATCTAATAAATAAAATCCTTTTTGATGATTTTCATAAGTGTCAAGTATTGAGTCACATCCAATCCGATGAATTTCTTCGTTGTTGACATTGACAATATACTTCGGTACCGGCCATACGGTTTTCTGTAATTCTTCGAAATAAAGATATGCTCCTACAATTGCTTCGCCATTGTTTATATCTAACTTTCGACCTTCAACCTTTAAATTCCAGTTAATTTTTTTAATTTTAAAATCAAAAATCGTTGGAGAAAGTACTATTGGAGGAAGAGATTCAACAACTTTCTTCTCAATGCTGTCAACAATTTTATCCTGAATATATTTGGCAAGCTTAAAAAATACACAATCGGAGTCTATATAATTACCCAGCTCAACATCCAGTTTCTCGATAACGCATTGAAGATTTTTTTCTGTTTCGTTTATAGTTATTGTACCCACGCAGTCATTAATTTTAAGATTTTTGATAGGTACTGCGATGTCAAATATTTTAACTGTTTTACGTTTCTTTTCCACAACTATGTCATCGTCCCATGGGGTACACTTATCGGGTATATGTCCGGATGTATCTATTTTTATAATATGATCAACAGTGACAAGAAGTTTTAACCTAATAAAAAGATCGAGGCCGAGATTAAATATTCTCACTCTGTTTCCTGTTTGTATATCAAATGCCGGTTTTGTTTTACAAAAGGCATCTACCGTATACTCAAAGTTCGAACTAATGTATTCAATTTCTGCCTCGACAAATCCCAATGAAAGTGCTTTTGTCAGAGTACTTTCAACAAAACTTATTATTTCCGTTCCAATTTCCAAGACTTTATTAACCGCCTTGATGGAGAATGAACCCGCCTTGAAAAAATGTTTGCCCCAGTTGGTTTTTTCCCAAAAGAAGTCATACGTTTTAGTCATTGCTCTTTTTGAAATTGCCAAGCCAACGTTACAATTTCTCGCAAAATTCGAGAGTCCGTCAGTATTTCCACCCATATAGTTAAATAGGTTTACTGCTACAGCCATAGTTGAAGAGTTTAGTGTTTTTATGGCCATTATATTCACAGGCACTTTATTTTCTTCTATATCGTCTGTAAGCGGTAGTTTAACTTTTATGCTGGGTAATTCGATATCAAAAAGATTAGCAGAGTTTTTGAAATAGTTTTCAAGCGATTCTTGTATAATAGAATGTAGTTGTAAAGAAATTATTTCACTTGAACTATACGTATAGGTTATATTAAATTCTTGAATTACTGTTTCATTAAATATGATTTCCAGTTTTCTGTTGAATCTGTTAACGGCAACAGGCGCTTGAATTTGCAATGACGTGTCGAATTTTATTTCTAAACCGTCCATTATCCATAAATAAAGACGCAGTTTGGCAGAAATCTGAATATTATTGTTGTCTTTAAAATCAATAAATGGTTCAAAAAGTGGCTTTAAACGGTACTTCATCTTCAGAAAATTTCTTAGGGAAACCGGCACTTCATTCAGTTGATCACTTGTGAGTGAATTACTGAAATCTTTCTCACCGTTTATTGTAAGGAAATTGTTATAAAATAAAGCGCCTGATACTTCGCTCAGGAATTTCCTGTTTAGTAGAAAAACGATATCAAATCCGGAGGTTACCATAATTTGCTGTTTATTTTATGTTATATGAACTCAGACAGTTTTTACACGGAGAGTAGTTTTCAGATAAAGCTTCATACATCACGTAATATCCAACCCTGTTTTTAGTGTCGATATCCCGAACTCCCTTGCAATGAAACATGTGTATAACTTTAGTTGCCTTATTCCCTATGTAATTGGGGACAGCAACTTTATCACTCACTAACTCATTTATATTGACATTTGTAGAAAGCACCAAATCTTTATCAGTTGTCGTTAAATTGAGTTCAGATAAATTCAAACTAAAACCAAAAATGTTCAGATCAGCCAATATTAACGACGGTGAAATTACTATTTCCGGTATTTTTTCCAACACCTTATCTTTCAAAAATTCCATTATTTTGTTCCATGTGTTATCGGAAAATGTAGTTCCTTTTTTATTAAATAGCAACTTAAAATCTGCTTTCGTTATTTTTATAGCCAAATTATTTTTGTCGTTAATTTTAAGTTTCCCTTCGGCATTATTGATTTGCAATGTGAATTTATTCTTCACTTTAACTAAACTTTTGTTTTTATTAATGTTAGCAATATCAATGTCGTCTTGCCAAGGCGTTATATTGTCGGAAATAAAAGAACTTGTGTCTAATGCAATGTGCTTTTTTACGTCTGTATATACATTGGCCGAAACGTCTGCGGTAAATTCCAGATTTAAAACTTCAACTAAATTATTTTCTTTAATATTGACCTGAGGTTTATTGTTCAATGATATTTGACCATCGTAATTTAGCATCAAATTCTCATAATCGGTTTCAGTTTGTATAAATCCCAAACTTATTAGTCTGGTTGCACTATCTACTCCTTTGGCCAAAGGTGTTGCAAAGCCTATTTCTATAGTTTCTCCAAATTCTTGTTTTTTGTCATAGGTTGTATTAGACCACCAAAAATCTAGAATATTGTATGCTGCTTGATTATCAATTGCTATATAACAGTCTTTATTATTTGTGTTGTTTTTTACATTTAAAAGACTCCCTTTTTTGTTGAAAAAACTAATGCCTACTGTTAATACTTGATTGTCAATTATTTTAACATCGAAATTGGAAATGGGAAGAGAATATACATCACCTTGGGGCATCATCGGAAGTTTCAACCCATTTATTGCGATAGGTATTTCTATTTCTTTTACCTGATTTTTAAAATATTCGCTCAGTATTTCTTTAATAATAAAATTGAGTTTATTGATAAACTCTTTTCCAATGTTATAGTAGGATTGAGCTTCTATTTTTACAATTTCTGCTCCTTGAATATTATAATATATTTTTTTTGTATTTATATCAAAACAGATTTTGCTTATGACATAAAAATCCATATTAAAATTTAATTCTAATCCTGAAAGCACGGTAAATTTCAGCAATGCTGCAAATCGTAAAAATAAGGTGTCTTGTCCACGAAAATCGACGAAAGGCTCCTTTGATAAAGAAATTTTGTATTTGAATGATGTAAAAGATTTTACACTGTCGGGTAATTTATCAGATAAATGATAGAAACCTTCAAGTTTAATATACTCATTATAAAAGACCATTGCCAAGGCCTTATTTAAAGCCTTTTCGTGTAGTTGTACTAAAATGTCGTAATTGTTTGTAGGCATTTGATTTTTTTTGATAGGTTTGAATGTAATAAATGATGTGTCGTAATTAAAGAGTTTATAATCCTTGTCCGGATTTACTTTATATGGCCAACAAACGACCTTCCCTTATTCTAAAGAAGTTATGTGCTATTTCTTCTTTTAGGTGAGTGTTATGAAATGCCACTGATTTCCGAGTATTTTTTATAAGTTTCGGAATCCAACATTAAATATAATTATCTAATAATTAGCGTAGTATAGTTTTCAGAATACTAAGTTTAGTAATTGGATAATTAATAAATAAATTTCGCGCAAATGAAAATTTTCACCCTCAAAAATAGTGAATTATTTTATATAAATAATATTTTTTTTAAAATATTATTTATTTGAATACTCTAATTTTTAGTGCAACTAAAACAAAATAATGGTTTTCCTGTCTATATAAATATTAATAAGATGCTTAGGCAGTATTGAAAAACCATTTGACCACATCACTTATTTTTCTTAATTTCGCACTTCAATTTCAATCACAAATTTTATGTATAACTGGTTCGAATGTAAAGTGCGTTACGATAAAACGCTGGATGCGGGTATGATAAAAACGGTTACGGAACCGTATTTGGTGGATGCATTGTCGTTTACGGAAGCCGAAGTGAGAATTCTGGAGGAAATGAAACCGTTCATATCGAGCGAATTTACCGTTTCCGACATTAAAAGAGTGAGGTTTTCCGATACTTTTTTCAACGAAACGGGCGATCGGTATTACAAAGCCAAACTCTATTTTCTGACGCTGGATGAAAAAAGCGGTTCGGAAAAGAAAACGGCAGTTAACATGCTGGTTCAGGCGAAAACGTTGAAAGAAGCGGTGGAAATCGTGGAAACGGAAATGAAGAAAACAATGATTGACTATTCGCTGGCATCGGTAACGGAAACAGCCATCATTGACGTGTTTAAGTACTCCGCAGATAGCAAATCAATTACAGAAGAATGAGCGTAAAAGCCAACATCGATAAATTGCGTGAATCGGTTCCCGCTAATGTAAAAATTGTTGCTGTTTCCAAATTTCATTCCAACGATGAAATTCTGGAAGTGTACAACGACGGTCAATTGTTGTTCGGTGAAAGTCGGGTACAGGAACTGATTGTGAAACAACCTACACTTCCGGCGGATATCAAGTGGCACTTCGTGGGAAGTTTGCAACGCAATAAAGTGAAGTTCATTGCGCCTTTTATCCATCTCATTCACAGTTTAGACAGCGAGCGGTTGATGCGCGAAATCGAAAAGCAGGCGGCTGTAAATAATCGCAAAATCTCGTGCTTATTACAACTTCATGTAGCCGATGAAGAAACCAAATCCGGCTTTTCTCCCGACGAATGCCGCCAATTTCTTGCCGAGGGCAAATGGCGTGAATGCAAGCATGTGCAACTTGCCGGAGTAATGGGAATGGCAACATTTACCGAAGAAATGGAGCAAGTACGCGGCGAATTTCGGCTTATAAAATCACTTTTCGACGAGTTTAAATCGCAACATTTTTCCAACGACGACAATTTCAAAGAAATTTCAATGGGCATGTCGGGTGATTATCCCATTGCCATAGAAGAAGGTGCAACGATTATTCGTGTGGGAACGTTGATTTTTGGAGAAAGATAATACCCCTCTGAATTTCCCCTGAAGGGGGAGACTTCATTTTCATAGCAAGCTAAGTCCGCTCTGTGAGATTTAGAGATGATTTCATAAATAATTTAATACAAACTATCATTTTTATCAATAAAAAACATTATTTTTGTCCTGATAGAAAATTGAAAAATATTCAATCGAAATGATAGATCTACAAACAAAATTCGCCGGATTAACCCTCAAAAATCCGTTCATTGCTGCCAGCAGCGGCTTAACAAACTCATTATCGAAAATAAAAGAACTCGATAAAGCCGGCATTGGCGCGGTGGTTCTAAAATCGTTGTTCGAAGAACAAATTGAGAATCACACCGAAAAACTCACGCAAATCTCCGATTATCCCGAAGCTGCGGATTACATCAATGCGTATATCGAAATGAATCATGTAGAGAAGTACCTCGACCTGATCCGGTCGGTAAAAGCTGAGTGCAGCATTCCTGTTGTGGCAAGTATAAATGCTTATAAACTAACTCGCTGGACAGATTTTGCCAAAAGCATCGAAGCTGCCGGAGCAGATGCCATTGAACTGAATGTTTTTCTGCTCAACGCCGGCGAATTTGGAGATACATATTTGGAAGATTCTTATTTGAGCATTGTGAAGCAACTGAAAAAAACGGTAAAAATCCCCATCGTGGTAAAAATGGCCAAATACTTTGGCAATTTACCCGGATTAGTCAGCAAGATGAAGGCACTTGGAGCAGACGGCATTGTGCTTTTCAACCGTTTTTATCAACTCGACATTGACATCAACAAAATGGAAATTACCGCCGGAACGGTTTTCAGCAATCCCGCCGATTTTCACGATACACTGCGCTGGACTGCCATCGTTTCGGGACGTGTAAAAGATTTGGATATCGCTTGTTCAACCGGAGTACATTCCTGGGAAGATGCCGTTAAGGGAATTCTTGCTGGTGCATCGGGAATACAGCTTTGCAGTGTCCTTTACGAACAGGGGGTTGACGTTATCAGTAACATGATAACCTGTCTGGAAGAATGGATGGTACAAAACAATTACGAACGCATTTCCGATTTTAAGGGAAAGCTTAATTATGCCAATATCGCGAGTCCATCGTTATACGAGCGTGTTCAGTTTATGAAATATTTCTCAAACTATCAACAATGAATATTCAACAACTCGAATACATAATTGCGGTTGACAATCATCGCCATTTCTCGAAAGCGGCCGAAGCGTCATTTGTTACTCAGCCCACGCTGAGTATGATGATTCAGAAACTGGAAGACGAACTTGGCGTTAAAATTTTCGACCGTACGCAGTTTCCTGTTCAGCCTACCGAAATTGGTCGGAGAATTATTGATCAGGCTCGTGTTTCCATTGCTCAGATAAATCAGATAAAAGATATTATTCAGGAAGAAAAAGGCATTATAAAAGGTACTTTCCGCCTGGGAATTATTCCCACAGTTTCACCCTATCTGCTTCCGAAACTGATGGATGTTCATACACACGCAAACACCAATATCCGCATCACAGTAAGAGAATTAACAACAGATAATATTCTTCGTGGACTGGCAAACGATTCGCTCGACGGTGGAATTTTGGCTACGCCGCTGAAAGATGATACCATTACCGAAAGGCCGCTCTATTACGAACGATTTTACGCATATGTTTCTCCTAAAGAGCGTTCATTGTACGTGAAAAATGAACTTGACGAGAGCGACTTAAACACCAATAAACTTTGGATGCTTGATGAAGTTCATTGTTTCAGAACGCAGATTTTGCATTTGTGTAACATGAAAAAAAGACGCTATAATCAATCCATTTTCACTTTTGAAGCCGGCAGTATCGATACGCTTATAAAAATAGTGGATGATAACGACGGGCTAACCGTAATTCCCGAAATGGCGATTTATAATCTCAGTGAGCAGCAGAAGAAAAATGTTCGTTCGTTTAAAAATGCTACTCCGGTGCGCGAAATTAGTCTGATTACCCGAAAAGAATTTATTCGCGAGCGTTTGATAAACATCATCGTAGATGAAATTAAGAACGGTGTACCTGCTTCTCTCAAAGACGAGATGCTGAAAAAATATGTAATCCCGTTGTAAAACTATCTTTTCGCGTCATTTTTTCCATTTCCTGCTGATAGTTTAAAAATTATGCAGCTACTTGATATTATTCACAAATATTATAAAGAAGGAACCAAACTCTACGACATTTACATGTCTCATGTGACAGATGTAGCCAATAAATCGATGCTCGTGGCGCAAAAACATCCCGAACTGGCGATAGATGTCAAATTTCTTGAGGAAGCGGCTATGCTGCACGATATCGGAATTTTCAAAACCCGTGCACCCAATATCGCTTGCGAAGGCAATATGCCGTATATCTGCCACGGATATCTTGGGCGCGAAATTCTTACACACGAAGGTTATCCTAAACACGGAATGGTATGCGAACGTCACACCGGAACGGGACTGAGTTTAGAAACCATAATACAACGAAAGTTGCCCATTCCGCACAGAGATATGCGCCCTAAAAGCCTCGAAGAAAAAATCATTTGCTTTGCCGATAAATTCTATTCGAAATCGCAGTTAGGCAGAGAAAAACCTTTGAAAAAAATACGAGAAAATCTTAAAAATCATGGAACTCATCAGGTAGAGATATTTGATGAATGGTGCGAGTTATTCTTGTGATTTCTTTTCCGTATAAACGCTTTGAGCGGTTTGACGGATGGTTGGGGAAATAAGTATTTTATCTTTATATCCCCTAATTTCATTTTTTGGCAAACTATTTGCAGTAATAAAATCTGAATATTCAAGACTCTTATTGCCGTATGGCAATCATATATTTTTTAGATGATTATGAAGAAAAACAACGATTATATCGAACCGGAAGAATTGTACGATGACGATGTGAACCTCGATTTGCCAGAAGAAGATATCGACGAGTTGAAAACCAACATTGAAGACAATTTGGCAGAAGAATCCGATCCTCTCCTGAAATTGGAAACAAAATACAACGATTTAAACGATAGTTATTTACGTCTTCACGCGGAGTTTGATAATTTCCGCAAGCGGACAATAAAGGAAAAAGCCGATATTATAAAAAGCGGTGGCGAACGGGTGTTGATGGACATGCTGCCGTTTGCCGACGATTTCGAACGTGCCTTGCAAGCGCTTCACGCCGCGGAAGACAAAGCCGCGATGGCTGAGGGAATGGATTTGATTTATTCGAAATTCGTGAATTTCCTGAATCAACATGGTGTGAAAGAAATTGAAACTGTTGGCCAGCCATTTGATGCTGACAGATTCGAGGCGATTACAACCATCCCTGTTCAGGATAAATCGAAAAAAGGCATGGTAATTGATTGTATTCAAAAAGGATATAGACTGAACGACAAAATTATTCGTTATCCCAAAGTAATTGTAGGAGAATAACATGGCGACAAAAAGAGATTACTATGAAGTATTGGAGGTTTCCAAAACCGCGTCGGCAGAAGAGATAAAAAAGGCTTACCGAAAAAAAGCCATTCAATATCATCCCGACAAAAATCCGGGTAATGCCGAAGCCGAAGAGAAGTTTAAGGAAGCAGCGGAAGCCTACGAAGTATTGAGCGACGAAAACAAACGTGCCCGATACGACCAGTTTGGCCATGCCGGAGTTGGCGGAGCCGCCGGAGGCGGTTTCGGTGGCGGAATGTCGATGGAGGATATTTTCTCGCAATTTGGAGATATATTCGGCGGGCATTTTGGCGGCTTCGGTGGTTTTGGCGGTTTCGGTGGTGGTCAGCGTGGTCGTCGGGTAAATCGTGGTTCCGACTTGCGTGTTAAAGTAAAAATAAATCTGCAGGAAGTTCTCAACGGTGTTGAGAAAAAAATAAAGGTGAAAAAATACGTTTCCTGTTCTCATTGCGATGGAAATGGCTCCGAAAACGGCACATCTACTTCAACATGTGCTACATGTAACGGTTCGGGAGTAGTGACGCGTGTTGCAAACACCATTTTGGGACAAATGCAAACCACTACAACCTGCTCCACTTGTAATGGTGAGGGTAAAACCATCTCAAAGAAATGCTCCAATTGTAATGGTGAGGGAATTTTACGAGAGGATGAAATTATACCGATTAAAATTCCGGCAGGCGTAGCCGAAGGTATGCAGCTTTCTATGCAAGGAAGAGGAAATGCCGCTCGTCGAGGTGGTGTAAACGGCGATTTGCTTATCGTGATAGAGGAAGAGGAAGACCCGAATTTAATTCGCGATGAGAACGATGTGATTTACAATCTGTTTCTCAGTTTTCCCACTGCTGCACTCGGTGGAACAGTTGAAGTTCCCACCATCGACGGCGTGGCAAAAGTGAAAATTGAGCCCGGAACTCAGCCCGGAAGAGTATTGCGTTTGCGCAATAAAGGATTGCCGTCGATAAACGGTTATGGAACAGGTGATGAATTGATTAACGTAAATGTTTACGTTCCCGAAAAACTTTCGGATAGCGAGAAAAAAGCTATTATGGAAATGGAGAAATCCGAAAACTTTGAGCCTTCAAAAACTGCGAAGAAAAATGTTTTCAATAGGTTCAGAAAAATGTTTGATTAACAGATAAAAAAAGGGAAGCAATTTTGCTTCCCTTTTTCATGTTAAAATCGATTGCATTTTTCGAAGAAGTTGATAGCTTCCAAATCTTTACGAATGATAGCTTCTTCTTCGTCGGTAACATTTTGGAAAGGAGTGCGGTTAATACCCAAGTCAACTCCGATAAGTTTCATGATGCGTTTTCCTGCAACTATGTTTCCGCGATATTTGGCAATCACATTAATCACATCTTGCGCATAATTTTGCAACTCTACGGCTTTCTCGATATTACCTTTGTTGTATTCATTAATAATACCTACCAACACGTTTCCGATATAACTTCCTGTTCCGCTGATTCCACCTTGTGCTCCGCCCATAATCAAGCCGTTAAGAACGGTTTCGTCCTGTCCGTGAAGCATATCGAATTTTCCGTTTTTATAAAGCATACATTGGTTGTATTCATAAAAGCTTTCGTAGGTGTATTTAATTCCAGCCAGGTTGGGAATGCGTCCGTCGGCAGCTTTCAAGAAAGGAAGCATTGGCAGATAAACGCCGTTTAAAACGGGAATATGATAGAAATAGAATGGCAAATTGGGTGCACCGCAAGCAATCTCTTCGCAGTATTTCACTAACTCTTCCACACGTCCGGCTTTGGGAAAAGGCGATGCCATTGCTCCTGTTCCAAATGCGCCGATTTCTTGCGCGTGACGAGCCATTTCGTAACTGTCTTTGATGCAAGTTGCACCAACGTGAACAATAACTTTAAAGTCTTTGGGAACAACCGACATCCACTTTTCGGCAATTTTCTTACGCTCTTCAACGGTTAGCATATATCCTTCTCCCGAGGAGCCGTTAATAAAAACGCCAATCAATCCATTTTTTTGCAACATGGTTGCGTAGTCCGCAATCGGGTCTAAATTTACCTCTCCGTCTTTACTAAACGGGGTAAACGGTGCGACAATGAGCCCTTTAATTTTTTCAAATTTCATATTTATTCTTTTTATGTGATGATTAATAATTTGTTTATTTTTCTTCTTCTTGTGTATAAGTGAGTTCGGGTTTGGGTTTTATAAATACAAGCATTAAAACAACTGCTACCAGAACTACAATCGCTAATTTACTGAAATCGGATCCTAAGTTACCGGCATCGGTAGAGCTTCCGAGCATTAATGTAACGGCGTAGCCTGCAAATACTCCCATCATGTTCATGATTCCATAGGCAGTAGCGCGATATTTTTGCGGAATAATCTGACAAAGAATGGGCATATTGTTCGTATCGAACATTCCATATCCGATTCCAAAGAGTAGGGCAGCGCTAATCAGCGCGAGGTATGTGTGTCCTAAGCCCATCAGAACAAGCGATGGAATGGTAAGAGTCAATCCAATTGTACTTGTGTAAATTCTTCCTCGAATATTTTTCTGAACCCATCTGTCGGAAAGTGGTCCGCCAATCAGAACGCCAACAAACGATGCGATAGCGATAGAGATGGTTGCCAT
>MVZJ01000026.1 GCA_002069095.1 Bacteroidetes bacterium ADurb.BinA174
GGTGATATATTGCATAGACATTTCTTCGAGTTGCGTCAGGTCAGCATGCGAAAAAATTCTTTGTCGCCCCATAAGTACTTTTTCCAAACCACTTAGAGATGTGTAATAAATAACTTTAAAAGTTTTGATGACTTCAACAAAAAGTACAGAATTTTTGAATAAAGACAGTTTTTCATCCAACAGTACGTTAGGTAGTATGAACTCAAGTTAATGTACACTGCTTTCTGCCCCGTTTAAGAGTTCATTATACACTTTAGTGTTATTAATAATACGCAACCCTTCCTTGAATATGTCGTTTTCGTCGTTGATAATGACAAAATATGCCGACGAGTCAAACAAATCCAGTGCCATCAGCGCCTTGAGCTGGATATTCATAAACTCTTTCGATTTATGGTATTGATCATCGTTCCACTCAATTTTCTCATCTTTAGCCATTTCCTGCATCCGATTTATCATCGATTGGGGAATTTGATAAGCCGATTTGAACCTTTCTACGGTAGGGTATGATTTTAACAACCTCGCCCGGTTATTGTCCACTTCGGCAATGGTGAGTTTGTTGATCACTCCCTTGGCAATAAGATTGCGATGCAAATCGGTTACTGAATTGGTATCGATGGGCACGAAATAATCAGGCATAATGCCACCGCCACCGTAAACAATTCGTTTATTGACTAATGTAGTATATTTCAACGAATCGGGGAAACGGATACTGTCGGCGTGAAGCATTTCGCCGTGCTGCATACGGTTAAAGAAATCTCTATTATACTCATCTATTTTTCCTTCCTCGTAAGGCTTCTGAATGCTTCTGCCCGTGGGCGTATAGTATCGGGCAACGGTTAGACGGATCATCGTTCCGTCGGGAAGCGGAATTTGCCGCTGCACCAATCCTTTTCCGAATGTACGCCGGCCTACCACGATTCCTCTGTCCCAATCCTGAACGGCGCCGGCCACTATTTCGCTTGCCGAGGCGGAGCCTTCGTCAACCAAAATGACCAGATTTCCGGTCTCAAAATTCCCCGACGATGTGGTTATCAACTCGTATCTTGGCTGGTTTTTCCCTTCGGTGTAAACCACCAATTTCCCCGCGCCCAAAAATTCATCGGAAATATCGGATGCGGTTTCCAAAATTCCGCCACCGTTTCCAGTCAGGTCGAGGATGAGATTTTTCATTCCCTTTGCCTTTAACTCTTTCTCTGCCGTTAGAAATTCTTCGGATGAACTAACCCCAAAACGGCTTAAGCGGATGTATCCGGTATTTTGATCGACCATGTATTTGGCGTCAATGCTGTAAATAGGTATTTTATCGCGAACGATTCTGAACTCCAGCAACTGAGATATACCACGACGCAAAACTTTCACATTTACAGTAGTCCCTTTCGGTCCGCGAAGCATTTTAATAACATCCTGATTGTCCTTTTTTACACCGGCAATAAGCAAATCATTTACGTAAATGATTTTATCGCCGGGCATAATACCTACTTTTTGAGATGGCCCGCCGGAAATAACTTCCATCACGTAAAGTGTATCGGTGAGCATATTGAACGAAATGCCGATACCTTCGAAATTGCCTTGTAACGGTTCGTTCATTGCTTTCACCTCATCTTTATTGAGATAAGTAGAATGTGGATCCAATTCGCGCAACATGGCACGAATGGCTGTTTCCGTGAGGTTTGAAGTTTCAACGTCATCGATGTAATAGTTATTTATCATTTGCAGGGTTCTATCCAACTTTACTCCATCGGGAGACAAACGGGGTTGCGCAAACGTTAGTGATGAAACTGCCAGAAGTACGAGAAAAAGGGATGTTATTTTATTAATCATTATTTATTGATGTTACGAGGGTTTGGAATACGCTGTTGTCTTGTTTAGAAAAAATAATTTGATAATTTCATAGCCCCATACCGCCTACCGGCGGTACTTCCCTTATCTTAAAGGGAGAGTTATGGACAAAAAATATTTCAACAGATTGAAATATACCACCTGCTAAACAGTTCCCTTTAGAAAAGGAAACGAGCGAAACGGAGTGGTTATGTTACATTTCATTTCTTTTTTTGGACAAAATCGTTCTGAAATACTTTGTTTTTACAATTTCATTCCTTTCGGAATAAAAGCACTCACATCGTGCCCGTAACGTAGTAATTCGCGTACGTGCGTGGAACTGATGTGTGTAAGCTCCGGTTCGGTAAATAATACAAATGTTTCTATTCCCGAAATGGTTCGGTTCATGTCAGCAATGGTTTTCTCGTATTCGAAATCATTTACCGAGCGGATTCCCCTTAAAATGAATTTTGCTCCCACTTTCTTGGCAAACTCTATGGTAAGCGAGTCGTAGTTTTCTACTTTCACGCGAGGTTCATCTTTATATAAATAGCGGATCATTTCCATCCGTTTTTCTAACGTGAAATAAGCTTTTTTAGCTTCGTTAACACCGATGGAAATTACAATTTCGTCAACCAATTCCAATCCGCGCCGTACTAATGACTCGTGACCGATGGTAAAGGGGTCGAAAGTGCCGGGGAAAAGGGCGACTCGGCGAGGGGATGAGAGGGCGATGGGGTGAAGGGGTGAAGAAGTAGATTCTATATTTTCCATTTCCCGGGGTTGTTTATCGTGTTTATTACTATTCCGATAATTATGATTATATCGGTCGAGTTTAACAAAAGTTTCTTTATCAATATACTCACAAGCAAGCGTATATTCAAGCCGAGTCTGCGTTTCAGCAGCTTTGTCTTGTCACGCTTCTTCTTCCACCACCAGATTTTCAATGATAAACGTTTGCCTGTCGGGAGTGTTTTTGCCCATGTAAAATTCGAGAAGTTCTTTTATGAGGTCTTCCTTCCGCATGGAAACTTTGTCGAGACGCATGTCTTCACCAATGAAGTTTTTGAATTCGTCGGGTGAAATTTCGCCGAGGCCTTTGAATCGGGTGATTTCCGGATTGGGGCTAAGTTCATCAATGGCTGCAAGCCGTTCTTCTTCCGTGTAACAATAGATGGTTTTTTTCTTGTTACGAACTCGGAAAAGCGGTGTTTGCAAGATATATACGTGCCCTTTTTTCACCAGATCGGGAAAAAATTGCAGGAAAAACGTAAGTAACAGCAAGCGGATGTGCATACCGTCGGTATCGGCATCGGTAGCGATGATTACCTTGTTGTAACGTAATCCATCCATTCCGTCCTCGATGTTCAGGGCTGCCTGTAACAAGTTAAACTCCTCGTTTTCATAAACGATTTTTTTGGTCAATCCGAAAGAGTTTAACGGCTTTCCCCGAAGGCTGAAAACGGCCTGCAAGTTCGGATCGCGACTTTTTGTAATGGAACCGCTGGCCGAATCACCTTCGGTGATGAAAATGCAGGTGTCGTCGAGATTATTCCCTTTTGAGTCGTTATAATGAATGCGGCAGTCGCGCAACTTCCGGTTGTGCAGACTCGCTTTTTTTGCCCGTTCGCGGGCTAGCTTTGTTACTCCTGCAATAGCTTTCCGTTCTTTCTCCGAATCAAGGATTTTTTTCTGAAGGATATCGGCTGTTTCCAGATGTTTGTGCAGGTAGTTATCCAATTCTTTCTTCAGGAAATCGCTCACATATTTGTTAACCGAAACACCGTCAGGCGACATGTCCTTTGACCCGAGTTTTGTTTTTGTCTGCGACTCAAAAACCGGTTCTTCGATCTTCACGCTGATGGCAGCCACGATTCCGTTCCGGATATCAGAATATTCGAAGTTTTTGGTGAAGTATTCTTTGATAACCCTGGCCGTCGCCTCACGAAAAGCGGAAAGATGCGTTCCGCCTTGTGTGGTATGCTGGCCGTTGACAAAAGAGTAGTACTCTTCGCCATACTGATTGGAATGTGTGATCGCGACCTCGATGTCGTCGCCGTGAAGGTGGATGATAGGATAAAGGATTTCGGTCGTCAGGTTGTCGTTGAGCAGGTCTTCGAGGCCGTTTTTCGAATAATATTTCTTGCCGTTAAACGTAATGGTCAGCCCGGTATTCAAGAAAACGTAGTTTTTAAGTAACGGCTCAATGTGCTCGTCCCGGTAAACGTAATCCCCAAAAATTTCGGTATCGGGAGTAAATTCTATAACTGTTCCGTTGTTTTGCGAAGATGCCTTTTGCGGAGCATCATTTACCACATTTCCTCGCTCATATTCAACGCTTTTCGATTCTCCTTCTCGGAAACTTTCGATCAGAAATCGCGACGACAACGCATTTACCGCCTTAATGCCCACACCGTTTAATCCCACGGATTTTTTAAACGCCTTGGAATCGTATTTGGCTCCGGTGTTCATTCGGGACGAGACGTCCAATACTTTTCCCAACGGAACGCCACGCCCATAATCGCGTACGGTTACGTTCCCGAACTCAATGTGAATATCTATGTTTTTCCCAAACCCCATCCGATATTCGTCGATGGAGTTATCCATTACCTCTTTCAGCAACACGTAAATACCGTCGTCCGACGAAGAACCGTCCCCCAATTTTCCAATATACATCCCAGGGCGCCGGCGGATATGCTCACGCCACTCCAGAGTTATAATGTTATCTTCGCTATAATTAAGTATCGCTTGTTCTCTTTCAAACTCTGTCACTTTTTTCTTTCTCCTATAATTTTTTCTTCACTTCTTGGCATCCAAATTCGTTTTTCTCTTTAACTAATTATAAATCTTTTATAAAAGCCCGGCGACGTTTATGCTGTTCGGTTTCCATATTTTTCCACATTGACAACACCTTGTTATTGGTTTCCAGTTCAAGATTTGTTTCGGCATACTTGATACCGATTTTATTTGCGGCAGATATAAATTGATTGAACATCAATGCATTGACCCCTTTTCCTTGATATTCATCATCCACAGCCACTAATAACAGGTCAAGAACATCGTTGTTTTTTTTCAATGCTTTGTAGATATGTAGCCATCCCGTGGGCAAAAAGCGCCCCTTGGCCTTTTGTAAGGCTTTCGCCAAACTGGGTAAACCTATTGCTACTCCGATAAGTTTGTTGTCATCTTGTCTTACAATCAATGAGAGAAACTCCAAACGAAGCATTGGAAGATACATATCCGCATAATAGTTTATTTGTTTTTCTGTTAGTTCAACATACCCGTAAATATCCTTGTATGCCCTATTGATTAGTCCAAAAATTTCTTTTGCATAAGCCATAACCTCTTTTTTTTGCTGTATATGGATGGTTTCCAGACCAAATCTTTTCTTTACAATTTCTCCTGCCCTGAAATAACGCTCAGGAATTTCATCAGGAATAGTTATGAGATATTCCAACCAATCCTGGTCTTTAACGTATCCCAAGCGAACCATGTGTTCCACATAATACGGGTAATTATAGCCGGTCGAGAAGGTGCCGATCCTGTCAAATCCTTGCACAAGCATTCCTTCGTAGTCCATATCGGTAAATCCCAATGGGCCGTGAATCTTTTCCATACCGCGGAAACGGGCCCAGTTTTCAGCTTCATGAAAAAGCGCATCCACTACTTCCGTGTCGTCAATAAAATCAACAAATCCGAAACGGGCGTTCTTTTGGTTCCATATATTGTTCGCCTTATGATTAATTATCACGGCAATTCTCCCTACAATCTCACCGTTCCTATATGCCAAAAAACACGCGGCATCGCAATGCTCAAAGGCTGGGTTCTTATCCGGGCTCAACGTGGCAATTTCGTCAAAAATGAGCGGCGGGACATAAAATTCATTTCCTTCATATAAATCGATACCGAACCGGACAAACTGTCTCAGTGTATCTTTATCCTTTACTTGTTTGATTTCTACTGACATAGTTTTTTATAATTTTACTTATATTAATAATTGATGTTTAATTTCACAAAAATAGTATAAAGGACAAAGATAATGATTTTTAGAGAATGTTTTAAACATCATTTCATAAAAAACAAAAAACTATTCGCAGTAAGACTATTTTATTTTATAAATGACCATATATTTACCCGCGCTCATCTTGCATTGACAGCCAAAGGCAAAATATTCTTTTTCAAAACCAATTTCACTTGCATATCCAAAAAAATGGCTAATTTTGCATTCTTAAAATGTTCATTTAAAAAATGATTAATCGAATTTTAATTCGTACCCGGATAGTACAGATTGTTTACGCCTGGTATCAGAATACGAATAAAGATTTACGTATAGCCGAAAAAGAACTTCTGTTCGGATTACAAAAATCCTACGATCTTTATTATTACCTCCTTTTGCTTATGATTGAGTTGACAAAAGTATACAACACTCGCATAGAAGCAAGACGTAATAAATATCTTCCTACGGATGAAGATTTAAATCCTAATATCAGGTTAGTTGAAAATAAGTTCATCCAACAACTTTCTCAAAACAATCAGTTCAATAAATACTTGAACAAAAGCCCGATGTCGTGGAGCGAGCACGAAGCGTTTGTAAAAAATTTGCTCGATGAAATTTTGGCTTCCGATGCTTACGCCGAATATTCCAATACCTCAAAAACAAATTATAACGCCGACAAGGAGTTTTGGCGGAAAATTTTCAAACAGTTTATCTACAACAACGAAAAATTAGATGAAATACTGGAAGACGAAAGCATTTTCTGGAACGACGATATCGAGATTGTGCAGACTTTCGTGATGAAATCCATCAAGCAATTTTCGGAAGAAAACGGCGAAAATCAACGCTTGCTGCCGATGTTCAAAGACGATGAAGATCGCCAGTTTGCCCTAAAACTGCTCCATGATACCATTTTAAACGAACAAAAATATCGTCAACTCATAGAGTACCATACCGAAAAATGGGATTTCGACCGCATCGCTTTTATGGATATGATTATTATGCAAATCGCTTTGGCAGAGATACATACATTTGAAACAATCCCTACCAGCGTATCGCTGAACGAATATATTGAAATTGCAAAATCATACAGTACATCCAAGAGCGGCACATTTGTTAACGGAATTTTAGACGCAATTGTTGCCGATCTTCGGAAAAATAATATTATTTTTAAAAATTAATTTCAAACACTTTAAAACATTATTCTTATGGATATTTTATTACAAGCAACACAAGGGGCTAGAGGTGGCGGAATGCAAATGATTTTTATGATGGTTGCCATCATCGCGGTTTTCTATTTCTTCATGATTCGTCCGCAACAGAAAAAACAAAAAGATGTACAAAGAGCTCGTGAAGCTATGAAGATTGGCGACAAAGTGGTTACTGCCGGAGGCATTCACGGACGCATAAAAGAAATTGGCGAAACCTGGATTTTGGTAGAAGTGGCCGATGGCGTTAAATTGAAATTCGAAAAAACATCGGTTTTCGCATCTTCTGCAGATGTAACTACAACTTAAGAAATAGTTCTATAAGTAAAATTCAAAAAGTCACTCTTTTTCTTTTTGTTTTTAGCCATTGATACAAAGTTTGTTAAATTTTTTTTCAGCGTTGTTAAGTTATGGATTTGGCATCAACCAAGAATAAATGGATTGTGAGGATACGATTGTTTTTTTCCAGATTAAACTGGAAAAACATCCTTCTTTTTTTCGGATTCTTCATACTGGCTTTTATTTTTTGGTTGATGTTGTTTTTCCAACGCGACATTGAAGCTACCTATAAAATACCGCTGAAATACATCAATATTCCTGACGATGTGGTTTTTGACACTACATTGCCTGACAACATGGAAATACGTGTTGCCGACAAAGGTTCGGAAATATTTCGATACACTTTCACCTTGAACGATTCTATTGAAATTGATATTGCCAAATACAAAGAAGAACGGATCAATAACCTGCAAGGGACTGAACTAATGCAACTCATCCGGAAAAAATTGTCGCAAAGCACGAACCTCAAAGCTTACTACCCTGTAAACATATCGCTGGTAACCTCCAAACTGCAAAAGAAAGAACTGAAAGTAGTTTTCGACGGAGTCATAGCTACCAGTCGCAGTAATCTGGTGGCCGACAGTACCACTTTTTTGCCCGGAACGGTAATGGCTTACGGTTCTCAAAGTCAGTTGTCGGAAATTTCATCAGCAGTAACCGAGTACACCCTGTTCAACAACCTGAAAGCAACCTCGCAACTGAAAGTGAAAATTATGCCTGTGAATGGCATCAAGTTTGTTCCAAACGAAGTTGAGATACACATCCCCATACTGGAGTATACGGAAAGGAAATTCGAAATCCCCATTACCGTAAGAAACGTGCCCGATAATATCGACGTGAAATTCTTCCCGTCGCAAACCGAAGTGTCGTTCTCGGTAACGTTGGAAGAATACAAAAAAATTGCCCCCGAAAATTTCGAGGTTGAATTAGATTACAAGAAGTTCTTCAAGAACGAAAATGGCCGTGTCGATTTGGGATTATCCGATAGCCCTTCGGCAATCCGCAACGTTAAACTATCACCATCCTCCGTAGAGTTTCTCTTAGAAAGTAGACAATAATGGTAAAGCTTGGTGTTACGGGAGGAATTGGAAGCGGAAAATCTGTTGTGTGCGAAATACTTCGTCTGCACAACATTCCCGTTTACGATGCTGATGTAGAAGCCAAAAACCTGAACGACACCTCTCCGGTAATCCGTGAAAAACTCATCGATGTCTTTGGCACCGATTTATACCGGAACAACAAGCTCGACCGTAAAAAACTGGCACACCTTATTTTCAACAACGAAGAAAACCTTCGCGCGGTAAACTCCATCATCCACCCCGAACTGGCGAAGCATTTCGAAGAATGGGCGGAGAAACGGAAACATCATCCTGTTGTAGCCATAGATGCTGCCGTGTTGTTCGAAGCTGGATTTCAATCGGTGACAGATAAAACCATTATCGTTCTGGCCCCTTTAGAAACACGAATAGAACGAGCCGTAAAAAGAGGTAATTTAACCAAGGAGCAAATAACAGCACGCGCCAACAGTCAAATGAGCGACGAGGAAAAAGTTAAATTAGCCGATTTTGTCATTCATAATGATGGAAATCATTCACTTCTGGAGCAAATTTCACAAATTCTGCAAGTTATTTAAAATCCGCTGTAACAAGTGATTACAAGCCATTCTCACCATAGGAGGGCATATTAATCGGCCACGTTATTAAGAATTTTTATAATCTTAATAAAAGACGTTAAAAATAATTTTACTACTTTTGCATAAAAATTTTAGGTTATTAATTAAAAAATTAAAAAGATGATAGAAAAAATTGGAACTAATGCCGGTAAAGTTTGGACATTGTTAGACGAAGCCGGAACACAAAATGTGAAAGATCTGAAGAAATCTTCGAAATTAACAGATAAAGACCTTTATGCAGCCCTTGGTTGGTTGGCTAGAGAAGGAAAAGTAGCTCTTGTTGAAGAAGAAAAAGAATTATTGGTTTCGTTAGTGTAATAAGCAGTAGCTCATCGTTTAAAGAAAAAAGTTAAAGTAAAAGCCGTCTGTAGTGGACGGCTTTTTTTGTACTTGTTTTTATCAAGATATGTTTTTATCTATTATCTTTACCGAAAAAACTATTATGAAAAAGACAACTTTAATTCTTTTAGCCGCAATTTTTGCAATCGTCTACACATCAGATGCTTGCACCACAGCCGTTATTTCGGGTAAAGCCACACCCGACGGACGCAGCATTATCTGGAAACTACGCGATACCGACAACTTAGAAAACAGCATACGTTATTTTACCGATGGAAAATATCCCTACCTGGGTTTAATAAACTCTAAAGACACGAAAGGAGAAAACGTATGGGCAGGCTCAAACAGCATGGGCTTCGCCATTATGAACAGCGCATCGTACAACGTAAACGTAGGCGATACTACATCGCTAAAAGATATGGAAGGCGTATTTATGAAATTAGCATTGCAGACATGCGCATCGCTCGCCGATTTTGAACAACTGCTTAATACCTACCCCCGACCAAGAGGATTGGCAGCGCATTTTGGTGTAATTGACGCTCACGGCGGAGCAGCGTTTTACGAAGTAAACAATCAAACATGGACAAAATTCGATGCTAACGAAGCTCCCGAAGGTTACGTAATTCGCACAAACTATTCCGAAACAGGCACTCCCGACGAAGGCTACGGCTTTATTCGCCGACAAAATGCTGAAAAGATTTTCGCTGATGCAAGCAAACAAAACTCCATTGATACCCAAACCATTATGCAACAATTCTCGCGCTGTTTTTATCATTCAGTTTTCGGACTCGACTATCGCACCGAATACGAAACAGGAAATTACAAAACCGACTTTATCGCATCCGATGATTTGATTACTCGTCACAGTTCGGTATCAAGCATCGTTGTACAAGGAATTAAAAAAGGCGAGTCGCCCGATATGAATACCGTGTGGGTACAGGTAGGATTTCCCGAAACATGCTTATCGTTACCTTTATGGGTGCTTGGCGAAGACAGTTTCCCTGATGTATTGAAATACAACGAAACATTAAAAAACAGTCCGCTCAACACGAACGCCTTGAAGTGGAAAAAGAATGTTTATCCCGTTGGTCGCTCCGACGGTTATCACTATCTGAAAATATCGGAACTGATTAATCCCGAAAAAACCGGATACGTACAGCGTATTGAACAGATAGAAAAAGATATTTTCGCCCAAACGGAAGAGATGTTAGCAGAATGGCGAAAAAAGACTCCCGATATTCAATCGATAACCTCCTTCTACAATAAGTTGGATAAATTGATTGAAGGTTTTTATGAAGAGGAATTAGATTGAATAGTATCACATTTAGTTGAATAAACTAAACGCACTTCCTTGTAAAATACAATAGATAAAAATATGGAAATTGAAAGTAAGATTGACCTATTAATAAAAGATTTGAACTTATCTATTCCTGCTAACTATAAAGTAGTTAAAGATATTTTTGATAATCCATACGGTTACCCGGCATTGGATCCGATTCGTAATGAAATTTGTAAATGCATTATTTGTGGATTATATATAGCTTCAATAACACTTACAAACCTTTTGCTTGAAAGATCATTAAAGTATTGCCTAACTATCAAATACACCAAAGAAAACAAAAAAGAAGATGCAAACTTAGAGGAAGTTTTTATTGAAGGAATTAATAAATATGACAATAATAAAGCTGATTTAGAATCCTCAATTAACAGTGCTTGTAGACAAAGTTTAATTACAAAAGAACAAAAAAAGGAATTAAAAAATTTCAAGAACACTTTTAGGAATCCATACTCTCACGGAAGTGCGGATATTTTTAAAGATATTTATATCAAAGGTAAAACTATCTCGATTAAAAACTTCAATGATGAATCAGATTTTTTTAAAAAATGTTTTGAAGATGACTCTAATCTTGAAATACCATTGAGAAACGTTCCGACCGCTCAGGGGCTATTTATTACAGATATCGCGAGAGAAAATTGTTTTCCTTATTTCCAAAAAGTTGATGTAATAATTCGACAAATGTTATCTAATTTAAAAAAATAACTCAAAGTTAAAATGACCATCCAACAACTCCACACCCATCTCACGAAACTCTTCCCAAAAGAGCAGATTTTTACCGACGAACTTTATCGCGTTGTAAAAGGAACCGATGCAGGACTTTATCAGCTCACTCCCAAAGCGGTAGTAAAGGTCAACACGGAAGAAGAGGTCATACGCTTACTGCAATTTTGCAGCAAAGAAGGCGTTCCCGTAACATTTAAAGCAGCGGGAACAAGCCTAAGCGGACAAACCATTTCCGATTCTATTTTAATGGAGATTGGACAAGGTTTTGAGTTTTCAGCCATTACCGATAACGGGCATACCGCCACATTTGGCGTAGGGCTAACGGGAACGGCGGCAAACCGCATGTTGCAGCGCTATCGCCGAAAATTAGGACCGAAACCGGCATCCATCAATTCGGCAAAAATCGGAGGAATTATCGCCAACAACGCGAGTGGGTCAAGCTACGGCATCCGACACAACAGTTACAACACGGTAAAAGCGATGCGAATTATTTTTGCCGACGGCTCACTGCTTGATACTTCAGACACCGAAAGTTGCAAAAAATTTATCGAATCACACCCTGCCCTGATTACTCAAATTGAGCAACTCCGTAAGGAGGCTTCCGAGAACGAAGCGATAAGAGAGCGCATTCATCGCAAATATCAACTCAAAAACACGTGCGGTTACGGCGTAAACTCGCTCATCGATTTCGATGACCCGATAGATATTATTCGGCATCTGATTATCGGCTCCGAAGGCACACTCGGTTTCGTGTCGCAAGTTACCTTTGAAACCGTTCACGATGCACCTTTGAAAGCCACAGCAATGCTTTACTTCCACAACCTGCGCGATGTGTGCGAAACCATTCTTCCGTTACGTTCCTGCTCGGTAAGCGCGGCGGAATTGATGGACAGAAACGCTTTGCGTGCAGTGGAAAATCAGGAAGGAATGCCCGCTGAACTGAAATCGCTTCCCGAAGGAGCCGCAGCGTTGCTTATCGACACTTCTGCCGATGATGAAAAAACGTTGCTCGCCCAAATGCGGGAAATTGAAGAAAAACTCGCTCATATTCAAACGCTTTATCCCATAAAATTCACAACCGACAAACATTTGTACGATATTTACTGGAACGTGCGCAACGGACTGTTTACATCGGCGGCGGCTTCTCGTCCGCCACACACGGCAAGCATCATCGAAGATATCGCTTTTAGCGGAGATATTCTTGGCGATGCGCTAACCGATGTGCGGGAATTGTTGGTGCAAACAGGTTATGCCGATGCGGTAATGTGGGGACATTTGCTTGACGGAAATGTTCATTTTACCGTTTTTCCCGATATAAACAGTGCGGATGGCGTGGATAAATACGCCCGTTTTATGCGTGAACTTGCCGAGTTGGTAGCAGTAAAACACAACGGCAGCCTGAAAGCCGAACACGGTACGGGACGAAATATGGCTCCCTTCGTGGAAAAGGAGTGGGGAACGGAAATTTATGGGTTGATGAAACGGATAAAATCGGCTTTCGACCCGACAAACATCTTAAATCCCGGAGTAATCATTAACGACGACAAAGAGGTTTTCATTAAAAACCTGAAACATATTCCCGATGCCAATCCACTGATTGACAAATGTATCGAATGCGGATTTTGCGAAGTAACTTGTCCTTCGAAAAACCTTACGCTCACTCCACGTCAGCGTATCGTGGCGTATCGTCGATTGGCACAGTTATCGGATAACGACTCCGATAGAAAAACGCGCAAGAAATGGGCAAAAGAGATGTCCTACGAATTTAACGAAACCTGTGCTACCGACGGACTTTGCGCCATTGCTTGTCCCGTTAACATCAACACGGGAGCATTGGTGAAAGAGTTGCGTTGGAAAGAGAACGGAAAATTGGCAAACAGCATCGCAAGCGGTATCGCCAATAATATGAAAGGAACAACTTCCGCTATTCGAGGCGTAATGAAAGTACCGCACGCTATCGCGAAAGCTATCGGATATAACAACATGGAAAGCGTAACAAAAGGGTTGTATAAATTGGGCGACGGATTGTTTCCGCTTTGGACTCGCTACACACCGTCGAGCAGCAAAAAAATCACCCGCAATATTTTCCCTGCCGATAGTGCCGATTCGCCTATGGTAGTCTATTTCCCGTCGTGTATAACCCGCTCTATGGGCGGCGCATCTTATGGCTATACAGAAAAGGAAGATGTTCCCGCCAAAATGCTTTCGTTGTTGCGAAAAGCAAACTTCACGGTGATTATTCCCGAAGAAAAAGACAAACTGTGTTGCGGAATGGCTTTTAGCAGCAAAGGTTTTCGCAAGCAAGCGCGACAAAAAGAAACGGAACTGAACGAAGCGTTGCTGAAAGCTAGTCGCAATGGCGAACTGCCCATTCTGTGCGATATGAGCCCCTGTCTGTTACATATGCGCGAAACGCTTGACTCGCGACTGAAACTGTACGACCAAGTAGAGTTTATTCACGACTTTCTGTTAGACCGACTTCACATCGAAAAGCTACCTATATCCGTAGCAATTCACACTACGTGCAGTTCCACCAAAATGCATCTGGAAGAGAAGTTGCACAAAATCGCATCGCTTTGCGCCGAAACGGTTATCGTTCCCGAAAACATTTCCTGTTGCGGTTGGGCGGGCGACAGAGGCTTTTTCTATCCCGAACTCAACAACTCGGCGCTTGCACCGTTGAAACAAGGCGTCGGAAGTGCAACCGAAGGGTATTCCAACAGCCGCACGTGCGAAATCGGGTTGTCGATTAACAGCGGCATGGCATATAAATCGTTGATATATTTGGTGGATAAAGCGGCGAAATGAAATTGTACAATAACAAATGTTCAACTTTCAGCGAGAAAAAATGTTAGCAAAAAGTTTTATAGACTAATTATAATTGTAATGATAAGATTATCAAGTAAAATAACTTTTTTATATAAATACGTTTTACCGTTGTTAAATCTATGTCTTATTCTCTTTTGTTGTATAAAAGGAATAATAAATATAGGTAACGTTGAGAAAATGATGCCTTTCCTAATAGGATTTATCTTTTTCCTAATTATGCAGATTTCCCTTCTTCCTTTGCTAAAAATACAGAATGTGTTTTATAATGATGGAGTAACCATAATACAAGGTTTTAAAAAAAAGGAAGTGCTCAAGAACCATGAAATAAAAGAGATAAAAAGACATCTCTTCTTTTTTTATAAAATTGAGATGTTAAATAATGAATTGAAAAGAGTTCTGTTCTTTCCACATCTTTCAGAAACCATTTTAAAATTCGGACTCAAACCAAAGAGTATCAAGTGCTATGAAGAAGTAATCAAGCGGGCTAATTTAGAAAGTGGCACTCTCAATCGGAAGCTATCTAAATAGATTTTCGTATAACGATGCGTATTTATTGATTTTTTGATTGAAGGCGAATGTTAATATCACGGTGCTCTGCACCTCATATTGTACAATAACTCCACAGACTACAAATATGGTCGCTGCTACGCAGCTAAATAGACAATACAAAGCCACAGCGTGGCGATAACATTTGTAGCATTCGGAAGTTACCAATAATCCAAGGTGCAGCGCACCGAAATATTGATAATCATTAGTATTCAACCCAAAATTGCAAATATTTTTTATATTTGTACATTGTTTTTTTAATCAATGTAATTTATGATGTTGAAAAATAGAAGTTTCTATTTTAGAAATCAGCCTAATCCAATAATCAAACACTTTAATTAAATCGTTATGAGTAAAGTTACAGAAATTCACACGGACAAAACTATTGATTTGATGAAAGTTTGTGAAGCATTAGCAGAGCATGACGCTTATCAAATACATATTAAATATTATGATGACACTACTATTCAATATTTTATGTGTGGAATCTCAACCCGCATGAATGCAGTTTCAAAAGAAGATTACGGTTATGAAGTCCGCATCACAACAATTGCTTGCGAGAAAGATTTTGAACTATATCGTGATACTGTAAAGCATATGCTAAAACTAACCGGAGGGAAAGCTATCTACGAATTTGAAAATGAAATAGAAAACGCAGAAAGTTTTTTTAACGATGATTTTATAAAAAAATCAGTTAGAGACGAATTTAATTTAACTATGACATTAGTTGAAGCAAAACATCCGATTGGATATTTTTGCCCAATGCGTATGTTTTCTATAGGAGAAAAAATGTACAAAAAAATCACAAGTTTCAGTACCAACAAAGACGAACAACGAAATTATTTATATGACTTAATCCGTGAAAGTCAGTATAAATATGATGGTGAAAATTCCACTATTATGAGAATTTTATTTGACCCTGACAATGAAGATGAAGAAAAAGCTGAAAGAATAAGTTGTTACAGGAAAAATGAGTATAGATATATACAATCAGCACAATACTTTGGCTTGTTTGATGAAAATAAAGATGATGCAATAGTTATGAAGTATGAGAATTTAGAAAAAATTGCTCCGGCAACTTGGGAGCTTTACGATGAAGATCAATATATTGCACATGATATTTCGGATGAGGAATGGGAAACAATGTGGAATAAAGCCCTAGAATTCAAGGTATAAATTCATGCTATTCTTCATAACAAAACCAACAGCTAAGATTTTTGACATACAAAAATCTCAATTCAAAAAACATTCATTATCTTTACATTTCATCTTAAAACAATAAAGATATGTTCGAAAAAATAAAATCCAAAAACAGCATACCTGAACGAAAATCGAATCAGGAAGGCAATTTCTATGAAGATAATCATCACAAACCCGGTATGAACCAACGCATACAGGAGTTAAGGGAAGAGAGTATTTCAACACCCGCAACTCTGTCCATTGAGCGTGCCTTGATTACAACCCGATTTTACAAAGAAAATAATGGAAAATATTCCATTCCGATGATGCGCGCTCTGAACTTTATGGAGATTTGCGAGAAAAAAACGATTTATATCGGTAAAAATGAGTTGATAGTTGGCGAACGAGGCGAAAAACCAAAAGCCGTTTCCACATTTCCCGAACTTACCTGCCATACGGTTGATGATTTGAACGTGCTAAATACACGCGACCAACAGCGTTACACGATTAGCGAAGAAGATATTGAAACTTATCGAACCGAAGTAATTCCCTATTGGCAAGGTCGCACACAACGTGAACGCATTTTCAATTACGTTCCCGAAGAGTGGAGCGCCGCTTACGAAGCCGGATTGTTCACCGAGTTTATGGAACAACGCGCACCCGGGCACACCTGTTTGGACGGAAAAGTGTATGAAAAAGGGATGCTCGATTTCAAAAGAGAAATCAACGAAGAGATTGCCAAATTAGATTTTTATAACGACCCTGAAGCTACCGACAAGGAAGAGCAACTGAAAGCGATGGCGGTTTCTTGCGACGCAATTATCAGATTAGCTGAACGCTACGCCGAGAAAGCCGAAGAGATGATAAAAGATGAAAAAGACCCGAAACGAGTTGACGAACTGTTGCAGATAGCACAAGTTTGTCGTCACGTACCGGCAAATAAACCGCGCAATTTTTGGGAAGCTATTCAAATGTACTGGTTTATGCATCTGGGAGTTATCATCGAACTAAACGGTTGGGATGCTTTCAATCCGGGACATTTCGACCAACATCTTGCACCATTTTACAAAAACGATTTAGCAGAAGGAACGCTCACACGCGATGATGCAAAAGAACTACTATCTTGTTTCTGGATAAAGGTTAATAATCAGCCTGCACCGCCAAAAGTGGGTATCACTGCCAACGAAAGCGGCACTTACAACGACTTCACCAATATCAATATCGGCGGAGTAAAACCCGACGGTTCAGACGGTGTGAACCCGGTTTCGTATCTGATGCTTGAAGTTATTGAGGAGTTGCACATCCTTCAACCCGGTAACTCGGTACATATTTCATCCCGCACACCGGACAAATTTCTGCATGCAGCCATTAAAGTTATTCGTCAGGGACACGGTTATCCTTCGGTATTCAATCCCGATATCTATATCCAACAGATGTTGCGCTCGGGAAAATCGATTCGCGATGCTCGTGAAGGCGGTTGCAGCGGATGTATTGAAGTGGGTGCTTTCGGAAAAGAGGCTTTCTTGCTGACAGGATATCTGAATGTGCCTAAAATTCTTGAAGTTACACTGTTCAACGGAATCAATCCCGTAACAGGTAAAAAAGTGGGAATCGAGACAGGTGACCCACGCAATTTCAAATCATATGAGGAGCTTTACGATGCTTTCCACACTCAATTGAAATATATTATCGATTTGAAAATCAAGATAAATAACTATATCGACCGCATGTTTGCCAAATATGCGCCGGCAACTTTCCTGTCGGTAATTATCGATGATTGTATCAAAAAGGGAAAAGATTATTACAACGGCGGACCACGATACAACACCACTTACATTCAATGTACAGGAATTGGAACGATAACCGACTCGTTATCAGCTCTTAAAAAGCATGTTTTCGAAGACAAATCTATCAGTATGGATAGTATGCTTAACGCTGTTTCCAAAAATTTTGAAGGTGAAGAGGTTTTGCGTCAACGAATTTTGAACAATACGCCTTTCTTTGGCAACGACGATGATTACGCCGATGATATTGCCGTGAGAGTTTACGAAGATTTGTTCAAATTGATAGATGGTCGCCCGAACGGAAAAGAGGGTGGCAAATATCATCTGAATATGCTATCCACCACTTGTCACAACTATTTCGGAAACATAATGGGAGCAATGCCCAACGGACGTTTGGCATGCAAAGCCATTTCCGACGGCACATCGCCTTCGCACGGTTGCGACACACACGGTCCGACAGCGGTTATGCGCTCGCTTGCAAAATTAGACCAAGTGAAATCGGGTGGCACATTGCTAAATTTACGTTTTCTGCCAAGTTTGCTCAAACGCGACGAAGATGTGGCAAAATTGGGAAAACTTATCCGCTTTTATTTCTCGCAAGGAGGACACCATGTGCAGTTTAACATCGTGGATACGGC
>MVZJ01000027.1 GCA_002069095.1 Bacteroidetes bacterium ADurb.BinA174
CTCTTTCCACTTCGGGCAGTGCCTCAAGTTGATTCAGAACAGTTTGCAACTTATGCGCATCCATACCGCTTACCGACTCATAATAGACATTTTCGGCATCATAGCCGTGATAAGCATTTTTCATTCTGTCGTACTGCATACTCACTACTATGAGCATTGCCAAAATAAGTGAAGCTCCGATAAACTGTACAGCCAGCAACGCTTTCTTCCATTGTGTACTTTTCTTACGATAACTTCTGAAAGCTTCGGCGACCGGTGTTTGCGCAAATACTCTTCCGAGGAAATAGCTGACAAAAAGAACCAGTGTTGCGAGGATAAGCAAAATAGGAATTATTACATGCCCATTAAGCGTGGCTTCGAGGTTGTGTGCTACCTGTGATTCGAAAAAAGGTTTGACTAGTAATATAAGCACAAAAGCAACTGCCAGCGAAATGAGGAATATCAAAATGCTCTCTGCGAAAATCATCCCGTGCAAATCGTGTTTTTCGGCACCATAGCATTTGTAGATGGCAGAAGTTTTGGAGCGATTCACTAAGGTACTTACCGTGAGTAGCATATAATTCATTACGGATACAAACAGCACAATAAAAGCGATGGCGCTCAGGATAAAAATCATCTCTTTTACCTGATTGGAAAAGAACTTCGGTAGCGATTCAAAAGAGTATTTCAAAACAAGACCTTTCTCACGCTCCAATTCTTCGATGTTTTGATGTTTTTCCTGCATTTTACGCACGGCAGGAGCAATGCTTTCGGGAGTTACTCCTTTGGCAAGTTTCACAACCGAAAAATAACGGTCGTTGCCGAGCCAGTTTTCCGAACCGTCCCATGTGAAATTGGCTATGGACGGCATGGAGATAGCCACATCGAAAATATAGTTGCTGTTTTCGGGAAATTTTTCGAAAATGCCTCCGATGGTAAGTTTCTTACCCGGGAAGTCTTTAAGCTCAATAATTTTTCCAACAACATTTCCGCCCATTTTATCGGCAATATTGCTTGATACCATGCAACTCATCGGCGTTTTCAAAACATCTGACGCTTTATTGCCTGCCAAAATTTTACGCGGCATCAAATCGTGCAGGTATTCATCTGCAAGTACAAAGTTTGCGTTATAAGTCAATTCCTCTTCCGAGAAAAAGTCCAACTTTCCGATAGATGTTATGCGAGTGGCAGCCTCTACTCCCGGCACTTCAGCTTTCAATCCCGGTGCAATGGCACCGCTTACCTGTGGATAGGTCGATAACTTTTCGGATGATTGATCGAGTTTGGCAACCGAGTTTACCACGTACAACCGATTGGAATCGGGATAAAAACTGTCGTAACTGTAATAATAAAACACTTCGGCAAACAAAAGCAGTCCAAACGCCAATCCCGTTGCCAATGAAATAATTCGCGTGAATGTATGCTCTCCCTTGCGGAATAGTTTTTTGTAAGCTATTTTTAAATTTCTCATTGTTCTATATTGATTTTATAATTGTACATTTTGTTAATTGAATTTACTCATACCTCAACGCTTCCACCGGATTTTTCGTAGCTGCTCTCCAACTTTGCCAACTAATTGCCAACAAAGCGATAATCAAAATAGCAAATCCGCTGACCAGGAAATAAACAGGTGTTATTGTTACACGATTTACAAAACTCTGCAAAGTATCGAGCATTACCCAATAGCTGATTAAAAAACCGATAATACATGCGGCAAATATCCATAAAAGTGCTTGTCCGATAAGCATTTTTAAGATTTGCCACTCGCTACTTCCCATTATTTTTCTTACACCTATCTCTTTAGTACGTCGGTTTACGTTGAGCAACGAAAGAGCAACTAAGCCCGATATACACAACAAAATAGCCAACAGTGTTCCCGTGCCTACCATTTTCAATATTTTTTCTTCTTCTTTGAATTTTCCGGCATAAAAATCATTTACATTGTGGCTTTCAAGCACATATGTTTCATCAAATTTCTTGAAAATGGATGCGATTTGTAATCGTTGAGCTGCCGATATTTTTTGAGTGGTACGCACATATAACAGGTCTTCGGAATAGACATAGGGTGTTAGAACAAGTGGTTCTATCTTTTTTCCTGAATTTTCTGTGTAATAAAAATCTTTTACCACGCCTTTTACTGTTACCGGATTGCCTTTATACAGCACGAGTTTTCCGGCAGGGTCTTGTAATCCGAGTTCTTTTACGGCAGCCTCATTCAAAATAATTTCGTTTTTAGCCTCTTCGTTAAAGAAGTTGCCTGCAACAAGGCTCAACTGCATTGTTTTCGCGAATCCGGGTGTAGCACGATATTCGTTTATAGGTATAGATTTATCACTTCCGTAGTTTGCTATGTTTTGTCCGCTTGGTCTTCCACCCATTCGATGATTAGAAATTGCCGCATTTTCCACAAAAGGCAAATTGAGTACTTCTTCTTTTATACTGCTCATTTTCTTGCTCAGCTCCAGACTTGTTGCAGGGAATAGTTCCAGATTTTCAGAGTTGAAACCCAACGGGATGGATTTCATATATTGCATTTGTGAGTAAAAGATAATGACTGATGTCAATAAAAATGCCGTAATGCTGAACTGCAATACTAATGCCGTTTGAGTAGCAAAACTTTTGCGTTTTACTTGTTGAGTTTTTCCTTTTACTCCCAATGCCAAGTTATGTTTGGAATTTGTAATAAGCGGATAAACTCCCGAAACAAGAACTGTTATCAATAATATTATCACTACCGCAAGACTTCCTTCGGTACTGAGTAATTCGGAAATAGTAACTTTTGAGTTAAGTAGTTTGGAAAAATAAGGTGCTGCCAAACTAGCTAGAAAAACTGCAATAGCGAAAGCAAGCGTTGCAATAATAAGAGTGTCGGAAAGAAACAGTCGTGCCAAGCCGGCTTGCGATGCTCCCAGCGATTTACGCATAGCTATTTCGTTTATACGTGTGTTGCTGTGCAAAACATATAAATTGATGAAATTGGCAAGTGCTATAAGAAGCACCAACAGAGCAATTCCGGCTACTAACCACAAATATTTTATGGTAACGGTAGGAACTATTTCTTGTCGTGATTCCGTGAAAAAATGGACATCTTTCAATAAATGTGTATAAGACATTGTGTTTAATCCAGTCTTTTCCAAAAACGACTTCATAACTTCGTCGTTTGCTTTTTCTATTTTCTTGGAAACAGTTGCAACATCAACTCCCTTTTTAATAAGATAGTACGTTTGAAACTCCATATTAAACTCATCCAAAGGAAGTGTTTCCATCGATACTAAAATATCAAAATTAAAATGTGAATTATCGGGTAAATCTTCCACCACACCGGTAACGGTATATTGTGGTGCGCCCCATGCCTCCATTTCTAATTGTTCTCCCACACAATCGGTTGTGCCGAAATATTTGAGTGCGGTAGTTTTGGATAGTACTACTTTGTTTTTGCCTTTCAAAGCTTCGGATGCGTTGCCGTGAATTAGTTTTTGAGCAAATAAATCGAAATACTCATTATCGGTATATAATGAGTGTACATCCGAATATGTTTCTTTGGTTTTAATGACTTTCAATTCACTTACGTAATCGTTGAATATTTGTGTTGCAGTCTCTACTTCTGCCACTTTGGTAGGCACTTCATCGTATGATTTACGTAAAGAGATGCCGAATGTGTCATATTCTCCGCTTTTGTCAACTATGTAGAGTCGCACAACACGATTTTTTGTGGCAAAATGTTTGTCGAAACTGTACTCACGACGCATATAACATATCAGAAGCAAAACAACCGATAGTCCTATTGCCAATCCCGGAATACCGACATATAGCAACAATTTGTTGCGTTTTAATTTTCTAAGAGAAAAAAGAATATTTTTCATAATTGTTCATTGTTAATTACTAATTGCTCATTGCTCTATTCATAGCGCAACGCTTCCACCGGATTTTTCGTAGCCGCTCTCCAACTTTGCCAACTCACGGTAACGAGAGCTACGAACAACGCTGCTATTCCCGCCAATACAAATATCCACCAACTAAGAGCGGTTTTGTAGGCAAAGTTTTCGAGCCATTTCGTCATAGCATAATATGCTATTGGTGTAGCTATGACAAAAGCGAAAATAATCCATTTAATGAAACCTTTATTAAGCAATGTTACTATCTCGGTAATCGTGGCACCGTTAATTTTACGAATGCCAATTTCTTTGGTGCGGTATTGTGACGTGAAAATAGATAATCCTAATATTCCCAAAACAGATATCACAAGCGAAAGCAGGCTGAAAAAGGAAATCAAATTCACTTGGCGGTCTTCTTTAGCATACAAAAGATTCAGATTATCGTCAAGAAAATAGTATCGAATTGGTTCATTGGGACTTAGTTTGTTATATACCTGCGTGATGTAATCGACGGCAGATTTGGTGTCCCCTCCTGCAAGTTTCACGTTTATCCAAGCTCTGAATGTGTCGGGATGATACCTGAATGTGAACGGTTCTACATTCTCGCGCAACGATACGAAATTAAAATCTTCGATGATGCCTACTACCTGAAACGTCATCGGGTTGCCCTCGTTATCGTATTTCATTAGATGCGAACCAACTTCTAATCCATATTTCTTTTTGGCGGCTTCATTTATAATCACACTTCCCAACTCGGCTTCACTCTCTTTCAGAAAACCTCGTCCTTCCAACAAGTTAAAATTCATCATTTTCATATATTCGCTATCCACATACCAGAGCCAAGTTTGAATGAGTTCATCGTTAACTCGAAATCCTTCCTGATTGGATGGAATGCCCGGAATACCACTCGACAAAGAAACGGTTTCCACCATCGGATTTTGTCGCAAATCAGTTTTAAAAGCATCGATATTGTTCAACAAAGTTTCAGTGGGCGAGATGACCATCACATTTTCCTTGTCAAAACCCAGAGATGTGGTTTTCATAAAATCCACCTGTTTAATCGTGAGTATCGACATGGCAATAAGTAGAATGGTTGCCGTGAACTGCATCACCGTGAGCCACCCGCGCGATGTTTGGCGGGCAATGCCATGACGTTTCTTTACGGCATCCATTGGTGCGATGGCAATGCTGCCGAAAGCCGGTGCCAACGCACTAAAAACACCAACTGCCAAGGCTACGCCAAAAAGCAAGAGCAAAATAAAAACCGATGCCTGAAAATTTAATGAGTACTCGAAAAGTTTTATGCCAAAATGATGGTTTACTATTATGGCAAGCAATAAAGCAATTAAAAACGACACACCGGAAACAAACACACTTTCTAAAATATTCGTCATCAGAATTTGTCGACGGCTATTCCCTAGAATACGTGTTACTCCGATGTCTTTCATTCGTTTGGGTAGTGTGGCGGTGGCAAAATTGATGTAATTAAGCATCGCGATAATCAGAATAAACAAGCCTACTACAAAAAGTGTATTTACCGAAGATTGGCTGTTGATATTGAACAGTGGGTTCTCGGCTACCTCTTTCGCGAAACGAAGTTTGGAAAGCGGACGAACAATGATTTCGGCTCTTTCGTTGTTTTTATCAAAAAAATTGTACTTTTCTTTCAAGATATCAATGCCGTTGATACGTGCTTGCAGCTCCGATGCCGTTGTGCCAGACTTCACTTTGATAAATTCGGGAAAATTGACTATTCCCCATGTCTTGTACGACTCTGCAATCCAACCTTCGGTAGGAAACGCCATAATAACAGGCGCATCAAAAAGCGAGTTTTTTGGCGGAGTGCGAAAAACCCCCGTTACTGTATATTTCTCACCATTAGTAGTAAATGATTTTGTTATTGCATCGGTTGTTCCCCAAAATTTTAGTGCGAATTTGTCGGAAACAATTGCCGAATTGGGTTCTGAAAGCGGCAAATCGCTTACGGAGCGCAAGAAATCAAAAGTAAATACATCTGTCAAATATTTATCGGCTATGGCGTAATCCTCATAACTTTGTTGTTTTTGTCCATCCCGAGTCCATTCAAAAAGAAATTCGCCCCATTTTCCCCATGGCATATATGTGGTTGTAGCTACTACTTCCGACAACTGCTCGGCAATCACATCTTTGGTTTGTCCCGCCATATAAACAGAAGTTTTATCTTTTCCGGGTGATTTTATTTCAAGGCGGTAAATATTATCGGCATCTTGGTGGTAGGTGTCGAAACTATATTCTGTCCACACATACAACATAATGATAATAAATACTGTAAATGCTGTTATGAGTCCCACGAAGTTGAAAATAGTGGAAATTTTCGACCCTTTCAGATTCCTATATATAATTTTAAATGTATTCATTTTTGACTAATTTAATAAAACTTTATCCAAATACTTTTTGTTATTTGTTTTGTACAGACGCCATAATATGACGTCTGTACTTTTTTACTATCCATTTTCCACTTTTAACTTATTCATAACGTAGTGCTTCCACCGGATTTCTACTCGCTGCTCGCCAACTTTGCCAACTTACGGTTAAAAGTGTAATAACCAAAGTGATAAACCCCGATAACGCGAATACCCACCAACTTAATTCTGTTTTATAAGCAAAACCTTGTAACCAGTGAGACATAGCGTAATAGGCAATTGGTGTGGCAATTATAGCCGAAACCAAAACCGTAATCACAAACTTTTTATTAAGCATTTTCATTACCTCTGTAATGCTTGCTCCGTTTATTTTACGGATACCAATCTCTTTTACTCGTCGCTCGGTTATCTGTATTATTTGTGCCAACATACCTAAACAAGTAATTATAAAAGCTATAATCGAAAATAGGCTAAGTGCTTTTGCGGCAAGTTCCTCTTTTTTGTATAGCTGATTGTAATACTCGTTGTAGAACATAAAGTTAAGTGGTTCTTCGATTCCTACATCTTTCCACGTTCTCTCCATTTGAGCGAGCTGTTCGCCGAAATTTCCGGGTAAAAGTCGAACGTTCAGTGCATTGTAATATGTGTCTGAATAAATAAAAGCCACAGGACCGATTAAGCTATGCATAGAGTTGTATTGGAACTCATTTACCACTCCGATAATATTATAATCCCAGAGTTTTTGTCCCTCGAAATCTTCTAATCCAAGTTGTTTAAGTGTGGTTTCGGTAATAAGAATACCTTTGTTAATATCGCCTTCTGTTCCGTCTCTGCCCTGTAAAAGCTTTATCTGAAACGTATTAATAAAATCATTGTCTACCCGCATAGTGTTGATATATATCTCTTTACCTTCATTGTTTTCAGCACCACTTCGTGACCATCCTGAGCCGGGAGAGTGTGAAGTGAGTGATAAGTCGGCAATAAACGGAAGTTTTGAAAATGCATCTTTCAGTACGTAACAATTATTTTTTTGATAACTATCGGGTAGGGAAATGCGCAGTAATTGTTCGGTTTTAAAACCATAATTTGCGGTCTTAACAAAATCTAATTGCTTGCTTATCAGCATCAGACTCGATAACAAAATTATAGAGATAACTAACTGAGCTACCGTCATTATTCTTGACAACGAACTTGCTTTAATATGTTTGTGCGACTTGCCAAGCAGCGATGTGATATTTGATTGCCAAATAAGACTTACAGGAAACCAAGCCGACAATAAAACAATAATTATCAAAGCGATAACGGCAATTGCCAACATCGATGGTTTTAATAACCACATAATATTTAGCTCAACCCGAAACAGTTGTTCTGCTAATGGTAGTGCTAAAATCGTGAAAAGAAGTGCCAAAACTGATGCGATAAATACCGATAAGCCGACTTCAACTAAATAGTATTGAAAAATTTGTCTCTTTCCGGCACCTGCAGCCATGCGAATACCCATCTGCTTGAGTGTTTGCAACTGCTTTGAAATAGTGTAGTTTATATAGTTAAATATTGACATAAACAGCGTAAGTGCGGCAATAGTTATAAAAATCCACACCATTTTCTTATTACCTGCCTTATGTTTAGCCATTTCGCTTACTTCAGAAAAATATATTTCCTTAACAGGTTGTAGTATAACACTCTCTATATTGGTGCGATTTTTAGGAAAATGGTCATTTATCTTTTGAGTCAATGCCTCTACATTTGTACCTTCCTTGACTTTGAAATAGATTTCCCTTATCAGATAACAATCATTATTCATGCAATTTTGTGCAAAACCTATCTCTGTATAATCGTCATTCATATAGATGTCTGCTCCGAAAGTAGCGGTAGATGGGATGTCCTCGGCAATTGCACTTACTACGAAATCAATTCCGAAAAAGCTGACAGGTTCGCCAACTATGTTGTAATGTCCAAAAACCTTCTCGGCAGCCGATTTTGAGAGTATAACCGAGTTTTTTTCTGTAAAAGGTCTGTCGGTCGATGATAAAAGAATATCTATACCTGCAAGAGCGAAAAAATCGTTGTTGGTACTCATCAATTCGTGAACGACTGTGTATTTGTCACCCACTTTGATGTTGAAAGCCATATCCTCACCAGAAAGATAAACCAATGGTGCAATCTCATCTATCTCAGGGAATTGATTTTTGAGATTGGGTAAGATAGCGTTATCGAAAAGCACTTTCCCTTTAGCGGTGTCCTTCAATCTAAAAGTTCTTTCTGCGTTAGGAAAAAACGAGTTCACGCTATTTTCACGATAAACATACAGCGCGATAATTATACACACGGTAAAGCCGATAGCAAAACCGAAAATATTGAGAATCGAAAACAGTTTATTCTTCTGTAAACTGCGAAAAGCTTGTTTTAAATTAGTCATAATTTTATTCAATTAGTAATTATCAATTATCAATGAACAATTATTTTGTAGAGCTTTGTGTGATAGTGAACAGTAATTTGCACAATTCATCTGCATCACAATATATAGATTCAAACTCTTTATCATTCAGATATTCCGTTGCATGCAACAGTCGTATCCAGTAGTTAGTTTCTCTTGCCTCCTTATAAGCGATTGACATTTTCGCCCTAAAATCAGCTTTTGATATTCCACCAATAGCTTCTTCCACATTTGCACCAATAGAAGTGCCACTTCGTAAAAGTTGTTTGCTTAATACGAATTCCTTTTTTTCCTGCGATAAATGTTTGTATAAATTCACAATACGAACAGCAAAGTCAAACGATTTATCTTTTACCACATTCTCTTTCATAATTTATAAAATTGTTAATTGTTAATTACTCATTGCTCATTCAGCTTTGCTGCCTTTTCTGTCGTCGCTCGGCATAGTTCAAGCAAGCTTGGCTCTGCTCTCGCTCCTAAGAAAATTGCACATTGCTCATTGCACATTGTTCATTGCCCATTGTCACATCGTCTGACTTACCACCATTCCATCGAACAGATTGATTATTCTATGAGCGAAACCTGCATCGTGTTGAGAGTGCGTAACCATAATAATAGTTGTACCTTCACGATTGAGTTCGCTAAGTAAATCCATAACTTCGCGTCCGTTTTTCGAGTCAAGATTTCCGGTAGGCTCGTCGGCAAGGATAAGTTTCGGATTTGCTACAACTGCACGGGCGATAGCCACACGTTGCTGTTGACCACCCGAAAGCTGTTGCGGATAATGTTTCTCCCGATGTCCGATATTCATACGTCGCAACACCTCTTTAACCATCTCTTTGCGTTTCGCTGCCGGAATTTTAAGATAGGTTAGCGGAAGCTCCACGTTTTCAAACACGTTTAGCTCGTCAATCAGGTTGAAACTTTGAAATACGAACCCGATATTTCCTTTTCGCAATTGTGTGCGTTGGCTCTCTTTCAAGTGTCCTGCTTCTTCGCCGTCAAAGAAATAGTTTCCTTCGGTCGGGTTATCGAGTAATCCTAAAATATTGAGTAGCGTTGATTTTCCGCATCCCGACGGTCCCATAATCGCTACAAATTCTCCATCTTCCACGTTAATATCCACATCGCGCAATGCAAGTGTTTCTACCTCTTCTGTGCGAAATATTTTTGTCAATTTTTCTGTACGTATCATAATTTTTTGAGTTTATAAAGTTTAAAGTTTTTAAAGTTCTTAAAGTTGAAGGTTTGTCAAGTTTTTAAAGTTGAAAGTACTTTCCTCTTTTTACTTTCTACTTTCTACTTTTATCTTTTCACTTTTAGCGTGCTGCTTCTATGAACCGATTTTTTTACATCGCGCGGATTGCCGTAGCAAATCACATCGCTTGCACCCGAAACGGTAATATCTAAGTTTTCGGTTACATTTATTTTGCCGTCGGCAGCTCCAGAGAAGCTTGCATCGCAAAATTGTGCCGCCAACTCATCTGCTGAAACATCGCTACCGCCACTCGCGTTTAGTGTCAATTGTCGAGTTTTGCCAGATAGTTCGGCGTCGCATCCGCCACTTACGGTAATATCGCATTTCTCGGCATTTATATCATGCAACTCTATATCGCTGCCGCCGCTCGCGTTGACAGTGATATTTTTTGCAGATGAAAAACGAACTTTTGCATCGCAACCACCCGAAAATGTGCCTTTGAATGAGTTGCAACTAAGCGATAGATTTTCCATATCGCTACCGCCGCTCATAGTTACTCTAAAATCTCCCGTTTTAATAGGAGTTTCAAAAATAATATCCACTCCGCCCGATGTTTGCAACTCCCTTAAATCGGTTACGGTAACGTAGGCTTTTTGAATGATGTTACGACCATTACGCAAATCGTTCCATGAAAATTTTCGATTTGTTGATTTGGTAGAGATATTTAATGTGGAACCTTTTAACTCCACAATTGCCCGTTCTGCAATTTCTTCGCTTACCTCGATTGAAACACTTTGTCGATTTCCCTGTTTCACGATAACATCCCAACCGCTCGAAGCACAGATAGATGTGAAGTTGCCGACATTGATTGTTTTTTTAACTATTCGGCTGTTTTGTGCCGATACGCATCCCATTGCCAATATGGCAAGGATAACTGTAAATAAAGTTTTAGTTTTCATTTGTTTAAATATTTGATTGTTTGTTTTTATTTTCGATTTTACTATTATGATTTATTGTAAAAGAACCAAGAGTCAAGAATCAAGACAGATGACCAAGACATGCTGATTTTTAGACTTTTAATTATATGTTGATACCACACTGTTAATTTGTGATTTTTAATCAGTTATCGCTCCTAAGAATATTTTTCATAATTGCACATTGTTAATTGAGAATCAACTTATCATTATCTCCAAAGTTTTCGTATCCCGAAGTAATAACCTGTTCGCCCGGCGACAAACCTTCGAGTACTTCATAATATTGCGGATTTTGTTTTCCGATACGGATATTGCGTTTGGTAGCGAAATTGCCCGATTTGTCGAGAACATAAACCCACTGTCCGCCAGTGTTTTGAAAGAAACCACCGCGTGGCAACATAACAGCATTGGCAGGTTCGCCCAACTCCAAATTGATATAATATGTTTGTCCGGTGCGGATGTTTTCGGGTTTTTCGCCGTCGAAAACCAAATCAATTTTAAATTGTCCTTGACGCACTTCTGGATAAACCTTTCTCACGATAAGATTGTATTTCTTGTCTTGTCTGTCGAAAGAAGCACTAAGTCCGTGGCGCACACGGTCGATATAGTGCTCATCAATCATCGCCTGCACTTTGTGGTTGTCTATCATATTTATCTGCCCGATACGTGTTCCTTGTCCGATGTTTTGTCCAATTTCGGCATCAAGCATACCCAACTGTCCGTCAACAGGTGCTTTTACATTCAGATTATCCAATCGTTCATAAACTAACATCAATGTTTGACGCATTTTTGAAAGGTCGGTTTCGAGTTGGCTCATCTCCGATACCATAATCATAGAGTCGTTTTTAGCTTTCAAACGGTTTATCTCCTGCTCCTGCACTGCATACTCGTAATCCTCTTTTGCCTGTCGATATGTTTCGGCGGGAATAAGTTTGTCTTTATACAAAGCTTGTTGTTGTTCATAGTTTCGCTGTTTTTTCTGAGTATCGAAACGAGACGACAGCAATCTGCGACGAGTTTCAATCATCTGATTTTCAAAATTGATACGAGTCTGACGCAACATATTTTCCTTTTGTGCCAAATTCGATTCGCTCGCCATAATATCTTGATAGAGCATTCTGTTTTCGAGTCGCAGAATCACATCTCCGGCTTTTACCATAGCTCCCTCCTCAATTAGACGCTCTTTTACTCGTCCGCCCTCTTCGGCATCCAAATAAATGGTGGCAAGCGGTTCTACCTGTCCGTTCACGCGGATATAATCGTTGAATTGTGCTTCCGAAACCGTGCTGATTGTTATTTTATCTCTATCCACTTTCAGCGATTTTGTTCCCGCACCGGAAATAATTTTGAATAAAAGGAACGCGAATACTAATCCGCCCGCAATCCAAAGAATATGTTTCTTTTGAAATCCTTTTTTCTTTTCTATTTTTCTGTCCATAAGTTTTTGCTTTTTGCTATTGGCTTTTAGCTTTGTGTTGGGCTTATTTACCTTTTGCCAATAATTTATTGTTCTTATTATTTTTATTTCTGTTTTTTTGAATTTTGCACTGTCTCGCCAATAGCTAATAGCCGATGGCTAACAGCCGGATTAATATACTTTCTCTCCCATATAAAACCGAATGGTTTGTTCCTTTATTTTCAGTTGAAGTCGGGTGCGCATCCAATCGGATTGAGCTTGTGCCAATTGATTTTTAGCGGTATAGAACTCGATAACACCGATAAGTCCCTGTTCCAATTTTTTCTCGGCAATAACGTAAGCCTCTTGCAAAGCATCTTTTTTTGTCTGCAACAGATTGTACTCTTTTTGCAAGGAATTAAGTTGTTGAATATCCTCGTTAATAAGTTGATATAGGTTTTGCCGCTCCTCTTGTTGTCTGTTTTTAGCCATGGTACGTTCCAATTTAGCTTGCTTTACACGCGACATACCGTTCCATTTATTGAAAATGGGAATGTACAGACTTAAATAGACAGATTGTGCCATATTTTGATTCCATTGACTTTTGAATGGAACGATGTGCAATTCGCTGTTCGGGTCGTTTGGGTTGATATGTTCTTTACGAGAATCGGCGTAATTAGTATAAACACTCGCTCCCAACGAAAGACGCGGCATCAGGTTTCCTCGTGCTATATTCAACTGTTTTTGCGATGCTTCCATATCTAAGTTGGCACGTTGTACGCTCGGCATGTGTCCTAATGCGGATGCATAAACTTCGTCGGGCGAAAAAAGAGCGCCTACAAAATCGGATGTCTCTTCGGTTTCTATACTTAACTCTTTGTCGGCAGGGAAATTCATTAGGTTTTTAAGCGATAGTAAGGCTTGCTCATACTGATTTTGAGCCAAAACCAAATTGTGCTTTTCGGTAGCCTCTTGTGCCTTCATTTCCAACAAATCCGATTCGGCTTTCAGACCTAATTCAATAAGTTTTTCCGTTTTTTGCAGATTCAAAGTTGTAAGTTCAACTTGTTCTTGCACAATGTTTTGCAAGTTAGAAAAATACAACACATCGTAATATCTGTTCATCACGGCAAAAACAATTTCCATCTCCTGTTGCTTGGCGTTTTCACGACTTATCAAATATTGCAACTTTTTAAATTTGGCATTGTTCAGGCGTGTGAAACCACGAAACAACTCCAGTTCGGAATCGAGATAGAAATTCATCGAGAAAAAATCTTGATTTATAAACGTGTTGGTTGTCGGGTCAATAGAACGACCGTATCGTTTATTGGCTGAACTTCCCGCACTGAGCGAAGGCAAAAAATCTCGTTTCGATTGCAGGTGCTGTTCGTGAGCAATAGATGCTTCGATGTTTTTGTTCGCGTACGTCAAGTTGTTTTCTAAAGCGTAGCGGATACATTGGTTTAAATTCATCTTCTGAGCCATCGTTATTATGGCTGTCGCGGAAAGAAAATAGAGAATAAAAAATATACGTTTCATATTTTGGCTTATTATTTATAAAATAAAAAGCAATTACGATGCCAAAGTTGTAATTGCTTGATATATATCTGTTTAAAATTTTGGCACGGTTCTAAAGTGTAAAAATATTAGACATCGGGTGTCTTATTTTTTGACAATTAAAAATGATATGTTACTTTTGCGAATGATTTTTTTGTGAAAAATGCCATTAAGATGAAAGATAGCCGAATTTTAATTGTTGATGATAACGAAAGTGTTTTGAGCGCACTCGAACTGTTGTTGCAGCCACTTTGCAAAGAGTTGGTTACGTCAAATACTCCCAATAGAATACCCAACCTGTTGCGAAACCATTTCGATGTGGTATTGCTTGATATGAACTTTTCTGCCGGAATAAATACCGGAAACGAAGGTTTGTATTGGCTTAAACGTATTTTGGAATTCGACGCAAATATATCCGTTATTATGATTACGGCTTACGGCGATGTGGAATTAGCCGTGAAAGCGGTTAAAGAAGGTGCTGTGGATTTTGTGCTAAAACCTTGGGAAAACAGTAAACTTCTTACCACTATCAACACAGCTGTTCAGCTTAGAAACTCAAAGAAAGAGATAAAATCGCTCAAAGAGAAAGAGCAAAACATAAAATCGGTTGTAAGCTCGCATAAATCGATTATCGGCGAATCGCCACGATTTAAAGAAGTGTTGGAAATTGTGAGAAAAGTGGCTAAAACCGATGCAAATGTGCTGATTACAGGCGAAAACGGAACGGGAAAGGAAGTTATTGCAAGAGAGTTGCATCAGCAATCGCTTCGCAAAAACGAGCTGATGATTAGCGTGGATATGGGCTCGCTCTCCGAAACTCTGTTTGAAAGTGAGCTTTTCGGTCATGTGAAAGGTGCTTTTACCGATGCGAAAGATGATCGTGCAGGAAAATTTGAAATTGCCAAAGGCAGCTCTCTTTTCTTGGATGAGATAGCAAACCTTTCGCTTCCGTTGCAGGCAAAACTCTTGGCAGCACTGCAAAACAGAGAAATAGTGCGAGTCGGTTCCAATAAGAAAATCCCTATCGATATTCGTTTGATTTGTGCCACAAACGGCAATTTGCCCGAATTGGTAAAAGAAGGACGATTTCGTGAAGATTTGCTCTATCGTATCAATACCATTCAGATTGAGATTCCGCCTCTGCGCGAACGAGTTTCGGACATTCCATTGCTTGCCGATTTTTTTCTAAATCTCTATCGAAATAAATACAAGAAAGAGAATTTGAAAATTAGTGCCGATGCAAAAGAGAAAATGTGCCGATATCTTTGGCCCGGTAACGTGCGTGAATTGCAACACACCATTGAAAAAGCGGTTATTTTAAGCGATAGCAATCTGCTTAATGCCGATGATTTCTTTTTCGACAAAAAGGATAAAAAGACAGAAGAACCCGAAAAAACGTTTGGCACTTTGGAAGAGATGGAAAAGGCGATGATTGAAAAAAGTTTGAAACTTCAGGAAGGCAACCTGAGTGCCGTGGCATCGCAATTGGGTATCACTCGTCAAACGCTTTATAATAAACTTAAAAAATACAACTTGTAAGCGATGTTTTTCCGTAACACATTCATTCGTTTAATAGCGTATATTCTATTGCTTATCGCGTTTTCGGTAATCTCTGCGTGGATTATAATGAGTTCTACGCCAGACCTGTACGTTGTCATTCCGATACTTGTTATCGCTCTTTTGGTGTATAGAATCATCAGATTGTATAATTCTACACCCGAAAAAATAGCCTATTTCTTTAACGCGGTTGAAAACGAAGATTCTACGCTACATTTTCCCGAAAAGACACTTCATAAGGCAAATGCCGAAATGAACAAAAGTCTCAATCGTGTAAATGAGTTGATTAAGGAAGTAAAACTGCGAAATAGAGAGCAGGAACAGTATTATAGTTTGATGTTGGAACAGGTTGCCACGGGAATTGTGGTTATCAATGAGAATGGCAATGTGATGCAGGCAAATTCTGCCGCTAAAAATCTGTTGAACTACCAATCTTTCAATCATATCGAACAATTAAAACGTGTTGATACCAATCTGTTTAATACATTTTATCGGCTGAAAAACGGCGAAACGCATCAGTTTTTGAAACTAACTTATCAGAACAATATTACACATCTTTCTTTGCGAGCAACCTCTTTTATAAGTCATGGCGAAAATTTACGAATAATTTCGGTACACGATATCAGTAACGAGTTGGATGCCAAAGAGCTTGACTCGTGGATGAAACTTATTCGGGTGCTGACACACGAAATAATGAATTCCATTACGCCCATTACTTCGCTTAGTGAAACACTGTTGCGTTATTACATTTTTTCGGATAATTCGCCTGAAAATGTGAACGAAAAAACCATCGCCAACACCATTAAAGGATTAGAAGTAATCAATGAACGTGGTAACGGATTGATTCGTTTTGTGGAATCGTATCGTAAGCTGACTAAACTATCAAAACCGCAGTTACAAACCATTGTGCTGAAAAAGTTTGTGGAGCATCTTTTAACGCTACTTTCCAACGAAGAGAATTTCAACAGAATTATATTTTCGGTAAACATTCATCCCGAAGAGCTTAGCGTGGAAGCCGACGAAGCGCAACTGTCGCAAGTTTTTATCAATTTAATTAAAAATGGTATGCATGCTGTTGAAAATGTAACTAATCCGCGAATAGATATTTCGGCACACAAAAAAGATGAAGGACATACACAAATTTCTATTCAAGATAATGGAGTGGGTATCCCTGCCGAAATAATCGAGCAGATATTTATTCCTTTTTTTACGACCAAAGAAAACGGTTCGGGAATAGGGTTGAGTCTGTCTCGCCAAATTATGAAAAATCACGGTGGAAGTATCGATGTACACTCGTTACCGGGAAACACGGTGTTTACGTTGAATTTGTAGGAAACCATACCTCTTAAAATAGTCACTATATCGGCGAGGTTCGCACCTTGCATCCGCATAAAGCTAAAAGCGAAAATAATGCAGGTTAGAAATCCCTGTGTGTTAGCGTTTCCATATTTTAGCGCAACCTTCATTTCCAGGAAGATAAAACTGTAGTCGATTTTGATTATTTCCTCGTGCCCGCGATCACCATACCTGTTTGTTGTTTAATCCATAATAATTGAATGGTTCAAGATGTCTACGATTTGCTCTTTCGTGAGACCGGTTATCTTTACGTAGCGGCAATCGTTGAGCGGGACCGTAATATCCATTTGGGAGGTTGACACGAAAGGTTCAGGTTGCCCCAACTGCTTATATAGCCTTGCTCGCGAAGAAGCAATGGGGAGTCGTAACTTTTTATCTCCCGAGATATGCCAATAGAGCAGATACCAATCCCCCTTTCTGTTGAAGAGGAAGGCGCGTAACTCCCGACTACCTGTCGCGGCCGTGAGAATTTGTTCATATTCCACCAGTTCGTATTCACCTTGCTCGTTAATAAGTAAGTGGTATTCTCGGTTGCCATCTTTTAATGTTTCTTTGTTTATTTCCGTGAGCCAGTTAGTTGCCCTCACCTCCTCCCACCGGCGAATCACCTCCAGGTTATCGGCCGTGCGGGGATGTTTTTCGAACTTTCTCAGGCTCGAATGCAGGGAGATGGGACTGTCCCACGAGGCTGCTTTGGAGGTTACGAACTCCAGCATATCGGGTTGTGTACCCACGGTGGTTTCATCGGGCAAAAAGTAGCCCAACCATCCGAAGTTGAGGCGGGTGAAATCTTGCCTCATTCGGGGTGCCTCTTCGAGGGGCCATCGGCATGTTTGCTCCTTTATCTCCTCGGGCGTGAACACGTCGAACGCATTTCCTCCACTTAGCATGTGCCAGCTAAAATGAGACTTCGCCGCTCCCTCTGCATAAATGGGTTTAGGTTCAAATCTCTTATATACTCTCCATTGTGCGTAGGGGACATTAAACCAAAATGGGGGGTTAACACCTTCCGAACCGTCGAAGTAACAAAATTCAAACCCGGCGTTATATATGTGTTGCAATTTTTCCGCGATCTCATCTTGTAAACTGGTTC
>MVZJ01000028.1 GCA_002069095.1 Bacteroidetes bacterium ADurb.BinA174
AATGACGCGCGAACAAATGGGAAAACCTATTATCGCGGTGGTTAATTCGTTTACTCAATTTGTGCCGGGGCATGTGCATTTGCACGAAATCGGACAAACGGTAAAAGCCGAAATAGAGAAATTGGGTTGTTTTGCTGCTGAGTTTAGCACCATCGCAATCGACGATGGGATTGCTATGGGGCACGACGGAATGTTGTACTCATTGCCCTCGCGCGACCTGATTGCCGATAGTGTGGAGTATATGGTAAACGCGCATAAAGCGGATGCGATGATTTGCATCAGCAATTGCGATAAAATTACTCCGGGAATGTTAATGGCTGCTATGCGGTTGAATATTCCTGCCATTTTTGTATCGGGTGGACCGATGGAAGCCGGGAAAATCGGCGATGAGCAGGTGGACTTAATCGATGCGATGATTGAATCGGCAGATGAATCGGTTTCCGATAAACGTGTAGCTGAATTGGAACAATTGGCTTGTCCCACATGCGGTTCCTGCTCAGGAATGTTTACGGCAAATTCTATGAACTGCCTTAACGAGGCAATTGGTTTGGCTTTGCCCGGAAATGGAACAGTTGTTGCTACACACAGTAATCGGAAAGAACTGTTTGTGAAGGCAGCCAAACAGATTGTGGAAAATGCCAATCGCTATTATTTAGAACGAGATGAGAGTGTTCTTCCTCGCAGTATCGCGAGCCGTGAAGCTTTTCTGAACGCGATGACACTCGATATAGCGATGGGTGGTTCCACAAACACCATTTTACATTTGCTCGCTATTGCACAGGAAGCGGAAGTCGATTTCACAATGGATGATATCGATGCACTCTCCCGTAAAACTCCCTGTATCTGCAAAGTGGCGCCTAATACGAAAAAATACCATATTCAGGATGTGAATCGTGCCGGAGGTGTGTTGGGAATCATGAATGAATTAGCCAAAGCGGGATTAATTGAAACGAATGTGTATCGGGTTGATGGTTTAAGTCTGGCAGAAGCTATCAAGAAATACGACATCACAACTCAAAACCCCTCCGATGAAGCGATAAAAATATTCTCTTCGGCTCCCGGAAACAGACGCAATTTGGTGATGGGTTTGCAGAGCGCGAAGTTTATCGAATTGGATGTGAATCGTGAAAGCGGTTGCATCAGAAGTGTAGAAAATGCTTATACACAAGACGGAGGATTGGCAGTATTGAAAGGCAATATCGCGCAAAATGGATGTGTGGTAAAAACCGCCGGTGTAGATGAAAATATCTGGAAGTTCAACGGAAAGGCAAAAGTGTTCCACTCGCAGGAATCTGCCTGCGACGGTATTTTAAACGGAGAAGTTGAAGCCGGAGATGTAGTGGTGATTGTCTATGAAGGTCCGAAAGGTGGACCGGGTATGCAGGAAATGCTCTATCCCACATCCTACATCAAAGCAAAAGGCTTGGGAAAAGCATGTGCACTAATTACCGATGGACGATTTTCCGGCGGAACTTCGGGACTCTCTATCGGACATATTTCGCCCGAAGCGGCTGCCGGAGGAGCAATCGGATTGGTTCGGGATGGAGACATCATCGAAATCGATATTCCCAACAGAAGCATCAATGTGCGCTTAACCGATAAGGGGTTGGAAAAGCGACGAGAAAAAGAAGATTTTAAACCAAAAAGAGATAGAAACGTATCAAAAGCTCTTCAAATGTATGCTCATTTTGTGAGTTCGGCTGATTTGGGAGCAGTACGTAGGATTAAATAAAAAACTTACAAATGGAAACAAAAACAAAAGACGTGATAAACGGCAGTGAGGCGCTTATTCGCTCACTTATTGCCGAAGGAGTAGGAACTATCTTCGGTTATCCCGGAGGCGCCATAATGCCCGTTTTCGACGCGTTATACAATCATAAAGAGATGATAAAGCATGTTCTTGTTCGTCACGAACAAGGAGCCGTACATGCTGCGCAAGGTTATGCCCGGGTGTCGGGACGGGTTGGCGTAGCGCTTGTTACGTCGGGTCCGGGCACAACAAACACCATAACGGGAATAACCGATGCAATGATGGACAGCACACCATTGGTTGTTATATCGGGACAGGTTTTTTCTTCTTTATTGGGAACCGACGCTTTTCAGGAAGCGGATGTGATAGGGGTAACGCAACCGGTCACAAAATGGGCGTATCAAATTCGCCGTGTTGAAGAAATTCCATGGGCAGTGTCGCGTGCATTTTACATTGCGTCGAGTGGCCGTCCGGGACCGGTTGTGTTGGATATTGCCAAAGATGCTCAACTCAACCAATGTGAATTTTCATACAGCAAAGTCGATTTTTTACGCAGCTATCAGCCCGTTCCCGAAATCGATGAACAAAAAATAGAGCAAGCTGCGGAATTAATCAACAGCGCTAAAAAACCGCTGGCATTAATAGGCCAGGGAGTGATACTCGGCAACGCCGAAAAAGAGTTGATAGCCTTTTTAGAAAAGGGAAATATTCCGTTTGCATCGACCATTTTAGGATTATCGGCTGTGCCTTCGGAACATCCGTTAAATTTCGGAATGTTAGGGATGCACGGTAACATCTCTCCCAATATGAAAACCAACGAGTGCGATGTACTTATCGCTATCGGAATGCGTTTTGACGACAGGGTTACCGGCGATTTGAAAACGTATGCCCGACAAGCCAAAGTTATTCATTTCGATATTGACTTGGCAGAAATGGATAAAAATGTAAAGACTACCGTAAAAGTGTTGGGTGATGCGAAACAAACTTTGCCGTTAATTACGAAATTGCTGGAAAAAAAATCTCATGAAGATTGGATTTCAAGCTTCAAGCCTTACATAGAGAAAGAATTTGACTATGTGATAAAAAATGAGCTTTTCCCCGAAAATGGGGGTGAAATTAAAATGGGCGAAGTGGTAAACAAAGTTTCGCAAGCTACAAATAATGAAGCTGTTTGTGTAACCGATGTGGGACAGCATCAAATGATGGCTACCCGATATTTCAAACATACCCGCTCGCGAAGCATGATTACTTCGGGCGGATTGGGAACAATGGGATTCGGCCTTCCTGCCGGAATTGGTGCCAGATATGGCGCTCCCGAACGAACGGTGTGTATTTTTGTGGGCGATGGCGGCTTGCAAATGACTATTCAGGAGTTCGGCACCATTATGGAACATAATATTGACATAAAAATCATTCTTTTGAACAATAATTATTTAGGGATGGTTCGTCAGTGGCAGGAGCTGTTTTTTGATGAGCGTTACTCTGAAACGCATCTCAAAAACCCCGACTTCATAAAAATTGCCGATGCTTATAACATCAAAGGCCGAAAAGTAACCAAAAGAGAAGAATTAGACGAGGCTATAGCAGAAATGCTTTCGCATAAAGGAGCTTACCTCCTCGAAGTAAAAGTTGAAACCAAAGGAATGGTTTATCCCATGGTGCCTGCCGGAGGAAGCGTAACGGATATTTTAATAGGAAACGGAAAAACGATCTAAAGGTTATCAGTAATCAGTTCACAGACTGCAAACTGTAAATCGCAAACTCAAAAAATATGGAAGACAAAACATTATATACCATCACGGTTTTCTCCGAAAATGCGGTGGGTGTACTCAATCAGATAACAACTATATTTACACGTCGTCAATTGAATATTGAGACCTTATCGGTTTCGCCTTCAGCGATAAAAGGTATTCATAAATTCACGATTACCACCTTTTCTGATTCGGAAGAGACAATGAAAAAGTTGGTGCGCCAGATCGATAAGCGGGTAGATATTTTGAAAGCATATTACAATGTAGATTATGAGCTTGTTCATCAAGAGTTGGCTTTATACAAACTTTCTACCGATAAAGTAATGGAGCACGGAGGTATTGAATATTTGGTTCGGAAATATAATATTCGTATACTTGAAGTTACCAAAGACTGCGTGGTTTTTCTCAAAGCCGGACATTATATAGAAACGCAATCGTTGTTCGATGAACTTGCCGAAAAAATTGGAGTGTTGCAATTTGTCCGCTCCGGTAGAATTGCTATCACAAAATCGCCTGTAGAACGTCTTAGCGATATGTTGGCAAAGAGAGAAAGTCAGAAGTTGGAAATTTAGAAATTAGAATACAGAAATCAATAACAATACGACCAAAAGTCAAAATTCCGGCCTACGTGTCTTGACTCTTGACTCTTGGCTCTAAAAGTCTAAAAAACAATATGGCAAAAATGAATTTTGGCGGTGTAATGGAAAATGTAGTTACCCGCGATGAATTTCCGTTGAGCAAAGCTCAAGAAGTACTAAAAAATGAAACAATCGCTGTAATCGGTTACGGCGTACAAGGTCCGGGACAATCACTGAACTTGCGTGACAACGGTTTCAACGTGATTGTAGGACAACGTAAAGGTGGAAAAACTTGGGATAAAGCTGTTGCTGACGGCTGGGTGCCGGGCGAAACGCTTTTTGAAATTGAAGAAGCTTGCGAACGTGGTACAATTATCCAATACTTGCTTTCTGATGCTGCGCAAATCGAAGTTTGGCCACGCATCAAACCGCATTTGACTGCAGGAAAAGCACTTTATTTCTCACACGGCTTTGGTATTACCTACAAAGAGCGTACAGGTATTATTCCACCTGCTGACGTGGATGTGATTTTGGTAGCACCGAAAGGTTCGGGAACTTCTCTACGCAGAATGTTCTTGGAAGGACGTGGATTGAATTCGTCTTACGCTATTTTTCAAGATGCCACCGGACGTGCATTCGAGCGCGTTGTTGCATTAGGAATTGGTGTAGGTTCAGGTTATCTTTTTGAAACCGACTTCAAACGCGAAGTTTACTCTGACTTAACAGGCGAACGCGGAACTTTGATGGGCGCTATTCAAGGTTTGCTTTTGGCACAATACGAAGTGCTACGTGAAAACGGACACACACCATCCGAAGCATTTAACGAAACTGTGGAAGAATTGACACAATCGTTGATGCCGCTATTTGCAGAAAACGGAATGGACTGGATGTACGCTAACTGCTCTACTACTGCTCAGCGCGGTGCTTTGGACTGGATGACACCATTCCACGATGCTACAAAACCTGTATTTGAAAAACTATACAAAGAAGTAGCGAACGGCAACGAAGCGCAACGCTCTATCGACAGCAACTCACAACCCGATTATCGTGAGAAACTGGAAGAAGAATTAAAAGCTCTTCGCGAAAGCGAAATGTGGCAAACTGGTGCGGTTGTGCGGAAGCTAAGACCGGAGAATAATTGAAATGATTATCCGCAATGTGTCCTAAAACATTTATTAATTACCACGAGTTTTAACTCGTGGATAAAACGCAGCTTTGAAAGCGGGCTTTAGCCCAAGATTATTTAAATTTCGGCTAAAGCCAATTGAATTTCCAACTATTCATCCACGCCCTAAAGGGACGTGGCCGCTCGAACTTGTTCGCTTGTTTTGACGAGAATTGATTAGGAAGTTTTGCGGATAATCATAATAATTAATGTTCTCAGAAAAAATTGTTTTAACCCGCATTATTCATCGCAATAAAAGCCTATGATACAAAGTTGGGGATATTATTTTTCAACATTACTTAGCTGTACAAAAACCGTTTAATGCTCTTTTTGGGAGTTTTTTCAAACTCTACATCCAAAATCTCTATAATACTTATTCTCTCGTAATTGGCAACTTGTTTGTTTAAAATTCCTTTGTTATCGTTCATTATTTCAGGCAATTGATCTTTATCGATACCGTCTGCTTCCATGGCTGCGAAATCAGGATATACCAATGCCGCCAATTTGTGTTCTCTTTCAATAATAAGGCTTTCCGCCACATAAGGAAGATTGTTTAGTTTCGATTCAATCTCTTCGGGATAAATATTTTGACCGCTTGATCCGAGAATCATCGTTTTAATGCGTCCTTTTATAAACAGCCTTTGCCCTTTCATCAAACCCAAGTCGCCTGTTTTCAGCCAACCGTCTTCGGTAAACGCTGCTTTTGTTGCTTCGGGATTCTTATAATACCCTTTCATCACATTTTCACCGCGAACCTGAATTTCTCCCGATACATTTTCGGGATCGGGAGAATCGATTCTCGCTTCCATAATATCTTTAAGAACAGAACCGCAAGAAGTGGGAACAAAATCGTAATGGTGGTCGTAAGAAATAAGCGGGGCGCATTCCGTCATTCCGTAACCCACGGTGAAAGGGAATTTTATTTTGTAGAAAAACGCTTCGATATCTTTTCCCAACGCTGCTCCGCCGATGATCACTTCCCTAAAATTTCCACCCAATGATTTAATGAGTGAGCTTTTTATTTTGTAGTAAATCAGATTACTTAATCCCGGAATGCTTAACAATACTTTCATGATGGGTTTCTTGATAATCGGCAGTATTTTTTTCTTGTATATCTTTTCAAAAATAAGCGGAACAGTAATAATAATATTCGGCTTTATTTCCTGAAATGCCTTAATAAGGTTTTGCGGAGTCGGAATAACATCGAGCAAGGTAACGTGCACACCCGTGGAAAGTGCGTAAAGAAAATCGAAAGCGCAGCCGTAAGTATGTGCCATCGGTAGAAACGCCAAATCACGTTCTCCGGGGAAAAGCAGTTCAAGAGTGTGCGCGTACGTTATATTTCCTGCGTAGTTGTTTGCAGTAAGCATCACGCCTTTGCTGAATCCGGTTGTTCCCGATGTGTAATTCAAACAAATGACTTCGTCGTTGCCAACGTTTGCATAAACAACGTCTTCCTTGTTAAATCCGTTTGGATATTTTTCTGTAAAAAGCACATCGAGTTTGTCGATAATTTCACCTGTTTTTTCGGTTGAACTCTGAAGCAAGTTGAACGATGGTATAGCAAAAACAGGAAGTTTAATACTGCTTTTGTTCAGTTTTTCCCAGATGTTTTCATTTATAAAAGCGCATTTCGAGTCACTATGGTCGATAATGTGCTCCATGCTTTCCGAGCTAAATTCATGTAAAATAGGAACAATAACGGCTCCATAAGTGATAGTGGCAAGAAAGATAACCGACCAACTGGTATGGTTTTTTCCGATTAAGGCAATTTTATCTCCTTTTTCGATCCCCAACTCGTTGAACAGGATATGCATCCGTGCAATTTGTTCAGCTAACTCTTTGTATGATAGAGTTTCTCCATCTTTATAGTTGGATAATGCAGATAATTCCCAATGTGTCTTAAAACTTTTTTCGTAAATTTTTATGAAGTTCTGTTGTATCATATTTTTGCACAAAAAGATAAATTTTGTGCAAAAATAATACGATTTTAAATATTGACAAAGAAATACTACCAATAATTTGATGTAATTTTTATATTTTTGTGTTCCCAAATCAACAATTATGTAAACAGTCCACCGGCTTATCCGTGTTGGCTGATATAATTATAAATGATCGATCAAACTGTTTTTGAAAATAAAACTGCTGCATATTATACGTTAGGATGTAAACTGAATTTTGCCGAAACATCAACTATAGGCAAGCAATTGCTCAATGCCGGTGTGCTGCGCGCCCGAAAAGGGCAAAAAGCAGATGTGTGCGTTATTAATACCTGTTCCGTAACCGAATTGGCCGATAAAAAAGGACGTCAAGCCATTCGCAAAATGATTCAAAACCATCCCGATGCATTTGTGGTAGTTACCGGTTGTTATGCACAGCTCAAACCCCAGGAAGTAGCTTCTATCGAAGGGGTGGATTTGGTACTGGGCTCGGAACAAAAATTAGATGTAATCCGGTATCTGAACGATTTGAAAAAGAAAGACAAAAGCGTAATAATTACATCGAAAATGCACAGGATAAAGACATTTGTACCGTCTTGTTCCGCCGATGACCGTACGCGCTATTTTCTGAAAGTTCAGGACGGATGCGATTATTTCTGCTCGTTTTGCACCATTCCTTATGCCCGCGGCAGAAGCCGCAACGGCTCCATTGCCGATTTGGTGAAACAGGCACAGGATGTGGTTGTGCAAGGCGGAAAGGAAATTGTGCTCACGGGTGTGAATATCGGGGATTTCGGACATACGACGGGGGAAACTTTTTTCGATTTGATAAAAGCATTGGATGGGATTGAAGGTATCGAACGCTTTCGTATTTCGTCCATTGAACCTAATTTGCTGTCGGATGAAATTATTGATTTTGTGGCGAACTCAAAGCGGTTTGCGCCGCATTTTCATACGCCGCTGCAAGCCGGAAATGACTCCGTACTTAAATTGATGAAACGGAAATACGATACCGCTTTGTTTCGCCACAAAATAGAGAAGATAAAATCGGTTATGCCGCACGCTTTTATTGGTGTGGACGTGATTGTGGGACTTCGGGGCGAGTTGGATGAGTATTTTGAAGAAAGCCGCGATTTTATCGAATCGCTCGATTTTTCGCAACTTCACGTTTTCACATATTCCGAGCGTTCGGGAACTCAGGCATTGGAAATTGACCACGTGGTTGATCCGAAAACAAAACATGCCCGCAGCAAAACATTACACGATATTTCCGATAGAAAGTTACGCAGTTTTTACGAATCGCAAAAAGGAAGTGTAAGAAAAGTGCTTTTCGAGCATACGCGACACGGAAATATGATGCACGGATTCACCGAAAATTACGTGAAGTTGTGCGCCGCGTACAATCCTCTACTGGTCAATAAAATAACTGAAGTAAAAATCGGGGATTATAACGAAGGCGAAATGGCTATGCAAGCCGTTTTTACAGATTAAGAAGCAAAACAAATGACCGAAAAAAACAACAAAGGAATCGGGTTTCACCTGCTTTATGGTGTGGTTAATCTCATTGCCATGCTTCCTTTTGGTGTGCTTTATATACTTTCGGATTTTCTGTATATTATTGTTTATTATGTAGTTGGATATCGAAAAAAAGTGGTTCGCAAAAATCTTGTCAACTCGTTACCGCATAAAAAGGAAGACGATATTATCAGAATAGAAAAGAAATTTTACCACCACTTGTGCGATTACGGAGTGGAAACTATCAAAACGCTGCGCATATCAGAGAAAGAAATTCGTAAACGGATGGTTTTTAAGAATCCGGAAATTGTCAATCGACTCACTAAGGACGGAAATTCCTGCTTGCTCAGCCTGGGACATTACGGAAATTGGGAGTGGGTTACGTCAATCGGTTTGTATCTATTGCCCGAAGTGGAGTCAGGACACGTTTATAAGACGTTGAAATCGAAAGCTTTTGATGAACTGTTTTTAAAAATTCGTTCACGATTTAAACCTAAGCCTATCGAGATGAAAAGGATTTATCGCACTATTATCCAAAAGAAAAACGACGGAAAGGCTATGGTAATCGGTTTTCTGTCCGACCAACGCCCCCCGAAAAATCACAGCGATGAATACTGGACTACGTTTCTGAATCAGGATACGCAGGTGCAAACCGGAATGGAACGCATTGCGCAGCAATTTGGTTTCGCGGTAGTTTATCTCGATATAAAAAAGGTGAAACGCGGGCATTACGTAGGTGATTTTTCGGTGATTACCGCTGACGGAAACAACGAAGAACCGCATGCGATAATGGAAAAATATACCCGAAAATTGGAGGAAACTATTTTGTATGAACCAGCATATTATCTGTGGTCGCACAACAAATGGTCCCGAAAGAAAAAACAAGAATGAAAACATCGGTCGTAATATTGAACTGGAACGGACGCAAGCTATTGGAACAATTTCTTCCGACGGTTTTGCAACACACGTTAAACGATGAAACCGAAGTGGTTGTTGCCGACAACGGTTCATCGGATGACTCGCTTGACTTTCTGAAAGCCAATTTTCCGCAAGTGCCGGTTATTATTCTCGATAAAAATTACGGCTTCGCCGAAGGATATAATCGGGCATTGCAACAGGTGCAATCGGAATATGTTGTTTTACTAAACTCCGATGTGGAAACAACCGAAAACTGGCTTTCAACCATGATTCGTTATATAGATGAACATCCCGAAGTTTCCGCCCTACAACCAAAAATTCTGGCACAAACACGCAAAACACATTTTGAATATGCCGGTGCCTGCGGCGGATTTATCGACAGGTTCGGTTATCCGTTTTGCCGGGGGCGGATTTTGGAAAACGTGGAAGAAGATTTGGGACAATACGATTCCGTTATTCCTGTTTTTTGGGCTACGGGCGCTTGTTTGTGCATCCGTCGGAAAGATTATTTCGAAGCCGGAGGCTTGGATGCGCGCTTTTTCGCGCACATGGAAGAGATTGACCTCTGCTGGCGGCTAAATGCGCGGGGAAAACGTGTAGAATGTTTGCCGCAATCGGTGGTTTATCATGTGGGGGCAGCATCATTAGCCAAAGAAAATCCACGAAAAACTTACCTTAATTTTCGAAACAATCTGTTGATGTTGTACAAAAACTCACGCTTGAGAAGTTTAATTTTTGTTTTTACTCTTCGGTTAATTTTAGATGCTTTGGCATTCCTTCATTTAATCTTGAGAGGAAAGTTCGAAAACGCGAAATCGGTTATTGAAGCTCACAAGGATTTCTTTAAAATGCGCCCTGATTTCAAACACAATCGTCGGGAAAATTTAAAGAAAAGAGTTATTGGCCATATCCCTACCAAGTTCCGCGGCAGTATTTTATGGAATTATTATGTAAAGGGAAAGAAAACATACGCTGCAATTTTCAAATAAACATTTAAGCCTCTTTCAGGGGATTTATGGGTTTCACTCGAAATTAAAACTCAACACAATCATTCTTTGCATTGCTTTTGCCAACGATAGCGGATATTTCATCAACTCAATATCCACTAAATCGGAGCGGTCTTTTTCGAGCATTTCATTCAGTCCGAAACAAAATTTCAACTCGGGACAGAGCTTAAAGTAAGGCAAATAAAAATCGCACCCGACACCGATTTCAATTCCGTAATCGTACGGTTTCAATAAAACAGGCAGGGTTTTTCGCGATGCAAACTCAATGCTGCCGTAAACTCCTGCGATAAAGTACGGACGATAATTGTTTATCCGGCCGGCAGCCAGTTTCACCTGCAACGGCAGCGTAATGTAATTGTTTCTAACACCGGTTCTGAATTCTTCGCCCGAAGTTTGCTCTTTAAAAACAAAATCCTTGCTTCCCAAATGTAATGTGGGAATAGCACGAAGGTTCGTGTATGTGTTCAGGTACAAATCGGTAATCAGTCCCACGCTGAAACCGGGTAAGTAGGAGGGAATTTCCGAAAACCATACTTCGCCGTTTTCGTTCACGTACCCCGATTGCGTCAGCACCAAATCCTGAGTGTGCATACCTACCATAAAACCCAGATGAAAGATTTTTTGGTCGGCATACGGCTGGTTCTGCAGCTTTTGCCGTTGTCCGAAAGCCGATATCGATAACGCCGAAAGTATGAATAACAACGAAATTACCCTTTTCATTAATACTTAAACGTGTCAAGGACAAGGTTAGTATAAATATCGGCACTAAAATTTCTTTTGCGAATTCGTTTTATTTAGAAAACGTAAAAATAACATTTTGCAAGCTACAGTTAAAGTATATGTAATCAGAACGATACAATATGCATCTGTTTTAAAATACAGGAAAAATTTATTTAATAAAAACTAAATTCAAAACAAACTTTCTTTTTTTTAAAAAACTATTTATCTTTGTACAAATTTTATGATATTAAAATAATCACACAACATTAACTAACAAATTATTTATTATGGCTTACGTAATTAGTGAAGATTGTATTGCTTGTGGGACTTGCATTGACGAATGCCCTGTTGAAGCTATTTCTGAAGGTGATATCTATGTGATTGATCCCGATATTTGCACCGATTGCGGTACTTGCGCAGAAGTTTGTCCAACCGAAGCAATTCATCCGGCTTAAATATATACCGGACAAAAAGAGCTAAAAAGGCCGATCGATTTTCGTTCGGCCTTTCTTCTTTTGTGGTATCGACATACCAAAAAGCGCCACTTTTCGGGTGGCGCCTTTGCGTGTATATGTTACTAAGCCGATTATCCGTTTACTTTTGCCATGTGGGCAATGAGGTCGAGAACTTTGTTTGAATAACCCCACTCGTTATCGTACCAGCTAACCACTTTCACAAAAGTAGGACTAAGTTGGATTCCTGCTTTTTCGTCAAAAATTGATGTACGTGCATCACCTATAAAATCTGATGAAACCACGTCTTCGTTGGTATATCCGAGAATACCTTTCAATTCGCCTTCCGATGCTTCTTTCATAGCAGCACAGATTTCTTCGTAAGAAGTTTCTTTTGCCAGACGAACGGTTAAGTCAACCACAGAAACGTTCAATGTGGGAATACGGAACGACATACCTGTTAATTTTCCGTTCAATTCGGGAATAACTTTACCTACAGCTTTTGCTGCTCCGGTAGAAGACGGAATGATATTGCCTGCTGCAGCGCGTCCGCCGCGCCAGTCTTTTGCCGATGGGCCGTCAACTGTTTTTTGAGTAGCCGTTGTAGCGTGAACGGTAGTCATAAGACCTTCCAGAATACCGAATTTATCGTTCAGAACTTTACTGATGGGAGCTAAACAGTTGGTTGTACATGAAGCGTTTGATACAAATTGTTCGCCTTTGGTGTAGGTGTTTTCGTTTACTCCGCAAACATACATGCGTGTATCGTCTTTCGAAGGAGCCGACATAACCACATATTTTGCACCGGCGTCGATATGTCCTTGTGCTTTGTCTTTTGAAAGGAATAAACCGGTAGATTCAACTACGTATTCTGCGCCAACTTCTCCCCATTTCAAGTCTGCGGGACTTTTTTCAGCCGTTACGCGTATGGCTTTACCGTTTACTACCAAATGGCCGTCTTTCACGTCGATTGTTCCCTTGAACTGGCCGTGAATCGTATCGTATTTCAACATGTAAGCGATGTAGTTTACATCGAGCAAATCGTTGATTCCAACAATCTGAATGTCATTTCTTGTTTGAGCTGCGCGGAAAACCAAACGTCCGATACGTCCGAATCCGTTGATACCTACTTTAATCATAATTTTTTGAAGTTTTTATTTGTTAAGAATATTCCTAAATACTATCTTTTTAATTGAGTTACAAAAATACTAAATGTTTTTATTTTAACGAAATTATTCGTGGTAAAAACTATAAAATCGATGATTGTGGTTTTGCATTAAGTAAAGTTTAAAAACATTGTTGTCCGAGAAAAATATTGCATCGCCTGGATAGGCGAAATTTTCATAACGCCGATTTTCAATTCAAATCCTTCCTCTCAAATTTTAGCTGAAATCGTTTACGACAAATCACTTCAAAACAAAATGGAAAGTTGGGCCCATCCGAAAAATTATTTTTTGCCACTAAGACACAAAAACACAACGTTGCACGAAACCGACATAATTAAAATAATCTTTAAACACCCTTGAGAATGATTATTTTAATCATCAAAGGTTCCATACACAGAAATATAATAATAAAATAAATGTCGGATGTTTTACCTAACGTTAATAATTCTCGTCAAAACGAGCGAACAAGTTCGAGCGGCCACGTCTCTTTAGGGCGTGGATGAATAGTTGGAAATTCAATCGGTTTTAGCCGAAATTTAAATAATCTTGGGCTAAAGCCCGCTTTTAACGACGTTTTACCCCCACAAGTTAAAACTCGCGGTAATTGATAAATGTTTTTAATTTCATTTTCTCAACTTATATCTATTTTTCAAAACTGAGTCTGCTTTTAAGAAATAGAGTAATCCACGTTGCCAATACAAATGGAAATGTGAGTTTTGTAATTCCTATTTTTAGCATTAGCAGACTGATAGCGAGAGAGAGCACAAGCGAAATCAAAACCCATACACCATCTTTTACCTTTGTTCCGGCAAAGATGATAGCACACAAAACCGCATTAAACCCGTAAAGTCCGAGGTTGATTTCATTAATCGGTATAGAGAAGTAATATGCCATAATTGCGGAAATAATTGCTGCCGCAAGTCCGTACAGAGCCGAAATCGGCGAACTGATAAAGACCGCTAAGAAAAACAACAAACCCGATAACAAGCTACTTTGAAAGATTACTTGCCCGAAGCTTTTAAATCCGTCGGATAAAGAATCGCTTATATGTTCAACGGCAAGTGCAGGTGTTGCCAATAAATCGGTGAAAAAACTGTTGCAAACAAGCAGTATCAACCAGGTTACCAAAACAAACGGAAATGTAAACGCGGGAAATTTACGTTTTATAAAAAAGTGTTGCAACATTGCTGCCAATACCGCACCGATAACCACAATAACCCATGCCCAAAGCACAGGTTTTAAGAATAACATTACCGCCACGCCAACCAATGCAGCGCTAAATCCGTAAAGTCCTTGATTGACTTCCGTTTTATCGTATTTCAACAGATAAGCAATGGCTGTTCCGCAAATGGTTGCTAAAAGTGCGGCAAATCCCATAGCGAGAGAGCCGTAAAAAATACCAATCAGAAAGAGCAAGCCTGTAATGCTGTTTTCTTGAAGCATTATCTGCCCAAGTCCTTTAAGGATTACTGTGATAAATGATGTGGATTTGGCGAGTAGGGTATTATTGTTGTTGAGTGTTGTATTCATTTTGGATGTGTTAGTTATTTATACGTTGGGTTTTTTAATAAATTGTAATGCTGCGTTCTCATTTTTTTCAATAGCTACTCCAACCGCACGTTTGGCTGTTTCTAAAAGTTGTACCAATACAAAATATTGTTTGATTACAAAACAAAGATACAATATTTTATACGTAACAAAATAACATCTAAGCATCACTTTTCAACAGTTTTAGCAAATAATATATCCTAATTCAACAGAAAAAGTTTCTCCAAAATCTCAACTTTGAAAATCCCTCTTAGCCTCACGCGGTGAAACCTGTCGTAATTGAAAACATTGATGAATTATTTTTTAAACTTCATTAATTGCTTTTTTTGTTCATTGAAATTTTCCCTTATGTATAAACTGTCATATTTTCCAGTTCAACGCGATTAATGTTGAATCCCAACTTTGCCGAAGTAAACGGTGAAACCGGTATCGATACCGATCACCCACTCAATAAGTTTCATGAACATCGGGCAGACGTACATTTCGAACACTTCATTTACATACGTTAACTCCTTACTGCAAAACCCTTTTAGCACATACTTACTCACCCACCAAAACTCGTTGCAGGTACGTAGCAATTTTTGTTCGTGTGATTCTCTTTATATCGTGGCTGTAGATTGGTTGACAATAGTTCCAACCGAAGGTTATTTCGAAGAGCGGATTGATGAACACGACGGCGAACAGGAAACATCGGTGTTGTTGCATTATCGTCCCGATTTGGTAAAAATGGAGAAAGCGGGCGATGGCGACGTTGCTTCCGGAAAAATTAAATCCATAGTCAAAAAAATAGGCTGGATGCCTCGCCATTGGGACAGAATTTCTGCCGATACGAGCATCGGAAATCCCAAAAAATCTACTGCCGAAAAAGGCAAACGATATGTTGAGGTGGTAGGGGAAAAAATTACGGAGTTATTGGTGGAGCTTGCTCAGATGCCGTAATTACCAAATACTAATTACTAATTACTAATTACCAATTACCAATGTTGTCTGTCATTCCGAACGGAGTGAGAAATCTAAATTGGAGTTTTGAATGATGCAGGTGTGCAAATTACCACGCGAAAGGATTCGCACGGAAGCGTGTTGTGTAAAACTTTGCACTCTTTGCCTCCCCCTTTTGGGGCAGAGGTGTGAACTTCGCGTGAAAATCGTAAATAATTCCGTTTTGTGTCTTGACTCTTGGTTCTTGCGTCTTAAAAGGATAGATGCTTCACTCTGTTTCGCATGACAGGCACTTCGTTCGACAGATTGCTGAATAAATCGTAAATCAAAAATATATTCGTATCGTTTTTTATTGTTATCAATACAACATTCCAAAAAGCCAAAGAGGAATTTTGTTTTTGTGACCGATTTCTATATCGTCAGCAACAACAAAACTATTTGGAATATCTTTAATCTGCTGAAAAGTCTTATTTTTACCACCAACTTCAAAAGTATATTTATCTGCCATAAAGTCGCCCTTTGGTGCAAGAACTACATCGTTAATAACACTCAACTGATTTACAAAAAAAGTTTCTCTTATACTACCAACATTTGTGTTATTGCCATAAATATAAGATAGATTGGTGTTATTCAGTAATACTTTGTCGGGTTTCGTTAAATCGCCAATTCGTTTGTTTTTGTAAGATACTAAGTTCAATAACTTTGCATTTTCCAATAAAGATAAATATTTGACCGTATTGTTTCTGTTGCTGTCTATTGCCTTAGCTAATTCTGTAATATTTGGCGTATAGGGAACCAATGTTGCGAGAATTGCCATAAGTTTTTTCAATTTGTACCTACTTTCAAATTCAATATTTTCAATTGCCGGCACATCCACATCAATTACGTTGTTTATCACTTCTTGCAATTTATAGTCATATTTTTTTAATCCTTCTTTATAAAACAAATAGTAGCCGTTTTTTAGGTATTTTTTGAATAATGGCATTATTTTTACATTTTCCGTGATTTGAAGTGCGATATTTTGGTGGTTATCAACAATTTCGTCTAATGAAAATATTGGGAAATCGCCAATTTTTTCAAACTTTAAAAACTCCCTAAAAGATAAACCTTCTAAATTTTCATATACAACCCTTCTTGACAAGTCAGTTGTCGATTTGTAAATTTGTAGAAGTGAAGAACCTGTAAATACGATTTTTAATTTTGGAAAACTATCGTAAATATTTTTAATTTCGGTTGCCCAATTTGGATAATGGTGTATTTCATCTAAAAACAGATGCGTTCCTCCATTCATATAAAATTCGTCAGCCAATTCAAATATAGTGTGATTGGCAAACCAAGTATTATCCAAACTTGCAAAAAGAGCTTCGTCTTTATTTGCAAAAGTTGTTTTTATGTGTTGCAACAACATTGTGGTTTTTCCTACGCCTTTTGCTCCTATAATGGCGGTACAACGCTCATCCCAATCAATATTCGGATATAGATAGCGAAAAGTACTCGCATCTGTTTCCTGCAATAATCGCAAATATATTTTTACCAAAATATCCATACATAATAACTATTTATGTGTAAGTATTTTTTCTTGACGCAAAGATACAAAAATGTTTCTTATAAATAGCATTTATACAGCAAAATGTTTTATGTAATTAGCATTAATGAATTAATAGTGTTTCTTAAAAGTATCAATAATAAGAGTAAATCAAATCGTGTTTTCTTATATATTCAGTGAAAAAACGCGATACAATGTGTGAGTATTAGAGTTATTAACTTGTAACTTAATAATTTAGTAAAAAGACGGGATTGCAAATTCCTCCGACGTGGTGGATGCCTCGACATTGGGACGAAATCTCTGCCGATACGAGCATCGGAAATCCCAAAAATCTACTGCCGAAAAAGGCAAACGATATGTTGAGGTGGTAGTGGGAAAAATCACAGAGTTATTGGTGGAGCTTGCTCAACTGCCGTAAGGCTAAAAAATTTTAGTCAAAGCTTGAACTTTGACTAAGATTTTTTATTTGCTTCGCAATATTTTGCAGAATGATGTGAGCGTGGGGGTCGGTGTTTTTATTTTTTTTCTTATTGATTATCCGCAAAACATCCTAATCAATTCTCGTCAAAACAAGCGAACAAGTTCGAGCGGCCATGTCCCCTTCTGGGCGTGGATAAATGGTTAGAGATTCAATCGGTTTTAGCCGAAATTTAAATAATCTTGGGCTA
>MVZJ01000029.1 GCA_002069095.1 Bacteroidetes bacterium ADurb.BinA174
GGGTGTAACTGAAACAAATAGTGCCATTTTCTTTCATTTTGTCACATATCAGCGACAACCATTTGCGATTAAAAATTATTGATAAATATGGAACAATTAAAATCCTAATGTTTTCATTATTGAGTCTAATTCTCGCCACTTTTTACCGTAACTAAATTTTGCAGCATTTTTTACAGGCATTCCTAATTTCAATACTTGGTGCATTCCAAGCCTTTTTATACGTTTCTTTAGTATTGCATTTTCTTTATTTTCTTCAGCAATCATTCCTGCATAGATAACAGTAAACCATTGCTCAACAATAGTTTGATCTTCTCTATTATAAGTTGCCGTAATATTATCTATAAGTAATAAGGCTTCGTCTATAATTTCTTTAATTGTGATGTTATAAATTAATACAAAATCATTGTAAACTTTATCTGTGCTATATTTTTTAGAGATTTCAAATAAATCACTGAAATAAGTTTCATCATGAGGTGCATTTCTTGTTCCATCACTTTCTACAACATATACACACCAATCATCAAATCTTCCAGTGTCAAAAACAACGCACCTATTGTTTCTAAGTTTTTTTATTAATCTACTCATAATTGTTTGTTCTTTAACTTTAATACCTCTTCATTTATACCTCTCTTTACAAAATCAACCTGTTAACATCTGCTCCTAAACTAACAATTTCGGGAAAAGAAGCTGAGTATTTCTTTCTCATAGAAAACCTCAAGATAAACTTGTTTCTTCCAAATATTCTACAATTAATTCAGGCGAAGTAAAATAGTCGTTTAACGGTCCGGCGGTATGCGCATTATTTTTTCTTGTTTAATTTCAAATCAATTTCCAACGAATCAGCAATCTCTGTTAACGAATTTTTAATCCGTATGCATTTCTCTTTTGTTTCAATTTTATCATTCAAGGTTTTTGTAAAACTACTTACTTCTTGTAATTTATTGTTTGGTAACAGAGCACAACTAATACAATAGAAATTCTTTGAACGGCCATCATCGAAATTAGTTAATAGGTAATTCAATATATCAATCCGAACATTTTGGTTATTAATGAAGTTTTCAATTCCATTGGCTTTAATATAGTCAAGATTGGCAAAAACTTTTTTATGTGTCACAAATGAATCGTAACCGCTTTTTTCTGAGTCAAAACGCTTACATAAATAATCATTGCAGTCAGAACAGACCTCTAGTTCATTTTTAATCACACAACATGTCAGAAATCCACATGAAGGGTGTTTATCTTTAAAATTCAATCCGCCGCAACCTGGGCAACCAGATTCGCCTTTTGTATGAAATCTTGGACATAATCCACAATCTATTCCACAACAACCAATAGTCTCATATTTTTTCAATTTATCTGTCATTGCTTTTCTGTGTCTGATTTTCCTGCGTTAAGCACAACATTACTATTTTACCGTTGCTATTGAATGTTTTCGCCAATTTATTTTACGGAAAGCTATTAAAATATCCAATACTTCGAAATCTCAGGATTTTTATCGAATAGTTTCCCGACAGATTCTTTCAGATTTTCTTTCCCGATTAGATAATTCAACTGATTGAGTTTTATGGATATTTTGTTCATATTTTTTCTTATTTTGTTGAAGTCGGTAAAGTAGCCTAATGTGCATTAGTTGCGATAAAAATGTTTCAAATTGCTCTGACATACGGTCTGCTCTTTCCTTGGTTTGTAATTAATAGTTCCGTCAATTTTCCTCTTTTTCCGGGGTCTGCATTTATACTTCTCTTGGCATCAACACGTTGTATGTTAAAATCGGCATATAGTTCATCGAAAAAATTGTCATTAGCATTTTTCCCTTTTACATCTGAATTGCTTAAAATCCACGTATGATTTAGGGTATCTAATTTTATACAAAAATCTCTTAAACGGATCTGTTCTTGGTCATTAAATTCGTATTTCGAATAAGAATTAAAACTCGAAGTTTCGCTCAACGGCTTATAAGGTGGATCGAAATAAAACAACGTATTTTCAGTTGCATAAGGCAATATGTGCTCAAAATCTCCGCAAAGAATATCTACTTTTTTTAAAGCTTCGTTAACGGCTAAAATATTTTCCCGATCGCAAATCGTTGGTTTTTTGTAGCTTCCAATCGGAACATTGAATTCGTTTTTTCTATTTACTCTATACAATCCGTTAAAACAGGTGCGATTTAGAAAAATAAATAGTGCGGAATGGTCGGTCTGTGTACTTTTTCGTGTGTTGTATTGTGTGCGTTTTTGGTAATAATATTCTTTTTTTTCGTTTTCTTTTCCTTCCAATGCGTGAAACTCATTTTGCATAACTTCAAGTATTGAAATCAACTCTTTGGAATTTGAAACAATTGTTTTGTATGTATTTATTAGGTCGGCATTAATATCATTTATTACAGCTTTTTTGAGATTAGGAAAATTATTTAGCATCCAAAATAAAACAGCACCGCTTCCAACAAATGGCTCAATATACGTAAATTGTGATTTTTGGAAATGAATGGGAAACAATTTTTCTATGTCGCCAACAAGTTGCGTTTTTCCGCCCGCCCACTTTAAAAAAGGTTTTGCAGTTTTGTTGTTCATCGTTTTTTAATGTCAAGATTCGTCTAACCGCAAAGTTACATTTTTTGTGAGATTAGTGTCTAATTTTCGGATTTTAAAATTGGTTAATGGTTGCGGCATCATTTGGCTGGGTGATGGCTAACGGACGGGGCTATGGCAGTTGGGGACTACGTGGACGCTAACTTATCAGCCGTGCAGAAAGCTTGCAAGCGAGAGCGAAGCACGCCCAACCACCTAAACCCCAATGCTTTACGCATGATGTTGTAGCCAGTTTTTTATTTTTAAGTCTCATGTTGTCCGACTTTAATTACTTTTCCATTTTCAAAATAAATGTCCAATACATCTGGGTCTATATTGAATAATCCAGGTACAAATCCTAAATCATATGCAATATGGCTTTCATCATAAGAATAATAATCTTCTCCTAAAAGTTCAATTACTTCTTCCTTTGTTTTCCCAATCAATATGTCACTTTTAATGATGTCATTTGACATTTTGTATCTCTCTTCCTTATTTTCATTCCATTCCTGCTTGTTGAAATCAGTCTTGGGATAATAAGAAACCGAAAAAATCCAAATCATTATAATTCCAACATACAAAAGCGGACTTAATATAATTGTCGGAATGATGGCTAAATATTTTCTATTCTTTTCATTTCCAAGTTTAAGTTTCTTAAAAAACCACTTGCTCAAGAAATAAACTGGAATTGCAAGAATCAATATTATTACGGGGACTTCAGGGCTCATATTAACTTAATATTTTATCAATTGATTGTTTATCAACTCGAATTGCTTCTAAAATCATCCTTGCCAATTCCGTGTCTTTATTTTTGGCCTTATCAAATGTGTCCATTAATCCAGTCTCAAATAATCGTTCGTTGACTGTCATACCACCACCAAGTCCATCAACCTTTTTCACTTTATCTAAAATCTCTTCTTTTGTCATAATTATCGGGCTGCAAGGTATTTTCCTAAAATTGGCTACAACGTTTTATTTACGCAATAAACCTTCGTAAATACACCTATTAATAGTCATTTACGAATAATGTAATGCTTTTTTATTAAAATAATTTTACGCCACTAAGTTAAACAAAAAAAGATAATCTTTCTCAATTCTCTCTCTTTTTATACCCTTTCGAATTACCTTGTCTAAAATATCCAATCTTGTGACCAATATCTTTCAACTGTTTTTCCAAATATTTTAAATCATCTTCGTTGCTGAGTTGCGAAACAGGTTTGTTTTCGTAGAGAAAATAGTCATCGCGGTACTGTTTGGGTGTGATATTGGGCATAACAACATTTTTTACGAACAAGATTATAATTATGAGAAAATTTTTATAACTTGCATAAAATTATTATTCCACATTGCTTTTACCGTAAAGGTGCGCAAAACCATTTAAGTTTGGGTGGATATGCGCAATTGAATTGTGGATATTACAGTGTGCCTATTGATAAAATTACTAACATATATATCGAGTTTTGTATGAAAAGGATAGTTATATTTCTGCTATTATTTACTTCGTTAACAACATTTGCTCACGAAGATACTTACATGGCAATAGAAAAGAGCAATGTACATATTAAAGTGAGAGTTGGTTATAAAACATCACTGAATGTAAGCATAATAGAGTCGTATGCTGAAATAATCAACACTTTTATCCGAGAAATTGATCCAACAGAAAAAGTATTTATTCAATTTGAAGAAGATTACTGTTTTAGTAATTATGACTTGGTTTTGGTAGCGTATGACGAATTCAAAAAATTCTTGATCCCTTCAGGTTTTCCTTTTCGTTATAAATATGACATGAGTTATATTAATACACAAAAAGGTGTTAACATAATCATAGCACAAAAATATTTCAAACTGGAGCCATTACTGAAACTTTTAGAGTTTGGGTTAAAAAACAAAGATTACGCTTTAGCCAAGGGAAAAAATTTTTTCGATACAGAACAAAGTTTACATAACCCAAAAGCAACTATAACAATAGATTCTGTTATGCAAAGCGAATCAAGTCATTTAACGAAAAAATATCTTTCGAAAAAATTGGAATTGAAAAATCCTCCCAATCTATTGACACAGAAAAACATTAATATTTTCTTGCAACATGACTCCATCTTTTTCGTTCACACTAATGGAACTGAAATATTGAAATTAGAAACTCTTTATTCTATTAATTACGATAATTCAACAGATTGTTTGTTTATATTGGACTCAAATCGCAGTTTTTACTTTATTAATCAAAATTTAAAATCAAATCAAAAACAATATGATTTTACCTTCAAATTAAGTTGTAGTGACAAACTCACAATTACATATTCGGAAAAAGATGCTAAATACAAATTAAGAAAAGGAGGAAGAACAATCATAGTCGTTGATGAAAATGGAAACGAAATAAATGCAGATTGGGTTTATTTCGATGAAGCAAATGGAGTTACTCGAAAGGAATGACAAATTGGTATGTATGTTGAGCGAAAGCCCTGATTTAGCCTAAATTATTCATCGCAATAAAAGATAAAAATCTTTCTTGTTATCCTGCGATTATCTATGAGTGAAATCTTTACAAACTCCCTTGTGTCGTGTCAATTATAAAATGGCATATATTGCATTTTGTAAATTCGTGTAAATAAGCGGTTTTTAAACTCAATACTCAATACTTGAAACTCTTGATTTGACACTCGTTTGAGGATTGTTCGCTTTTATCTTCACGCCTCTGCTGCGTTCCAACCCTCTTGAAATAGTCCGCTATACCGCGGCGAAGTTCGCGCCTTGCATGCGCATAAAGCTAAAAACGTGAATGATGCAGGATAAAACAAAAAGAGCCGGAACTAATTCCGGCTTCTCGCTTTATATTCCTTAAAAGAATTTATTCTTTATCAGGTGCTTCTTCCACAGACTGAGCATCGGAAACGACTTTGACGTCCTCACCTTTCAGGTATGAGGGCAAACTCATTCCGGCCATGTTGAACAGTTCGTTCAGCGGTGGAACAGTTTTCATCAACCCCGATACGAAATTAGCGGTGGAGCCTTTACCGTCGGCATTATTTCCCGAATCCCAAACGGTAACTTTGTCGAACTTGATATTTTTAACGGCCTCCACTTGCGTTTTAACCAATTCCGGCAATTTCTCAATCATCAGCAACTGATAAGCCTTATCAGGATCGCCTCCGGCGGCTTTCACCACATCGGCATAACCCTGTGCCTGTTTGCTCAGGATTTCGAACAAACCGCGCGCTTCGGCATCCATTTTGGCAAAAATGGCATCAGCTTCACCCTTTGCCTGAACACGAATACGTTCGGCTTCTGCTTCAGCGTCGATAATGGCTTTTTGCTTGGCAATCTGAGCCGGAACAACGATATTTGCATTTTCGGTAGAACGTTCACGTTCAGCACGGGCATTTTCTGCCAATTCCTGCGCTTTGTATGCTTCTTCCATGGCACGGGCTTCCTGCACTTTTTCGGCAGCGATGGCGAGACGTTGGGCTTCAGCTTCCTTTTCACGACGTGCCGCATCGGACTTGGCGATGATGATTTTTGCCGTATTTTCACCTTCAACGGCTGTGGCATTAGCTTCGGCAACTCTTACGCGGGTAACCTTGTCGGCATCGGCTTTTCCGATGGATTCGTCACGCATGGCAAGAGCTATATTAATCTCACGGTCTTTATCGGCTTGTGCCTTTCCGGTTTCACCGATTTTTTCTTGTTCGGCAACACTTATTTTTGCTTTGTTAATAGCTTTTGCCGCTGCTTCTTTTCCTAAGGCTTCTATATAGCCTGACTCATCGCGAATATCGGTAACGTTTACGTTAATGAGCTTTAAGCCCACTTTCTTTAACTCGGAATCGACAGTTTTGGAGATGGCATCGAGAAATTTGTCGCGGTCGGAGTTAATTTCCTCAATAGACATGGTGGCGATAACCAAACGCAGTTGTCCGAAAAGTATATCGGACGCTAATTCACGAATCTGGTCGGGTTTTAGCCCCAACAGCCTTTCGGCTGCAGTATTCATTAATTCCGGTTCCGATGAAATGGCGATGGTGAAACGCGACGGCACATCTACACGAATATTTTGCCGGCTCAAAGCGTTTGTCAAGTTCGCTTCAATGGAAAGCGGCTTTAGGTCTAAGTAAGCAAAATCTTGAATAACTGGCCAAATAAAAGCACCGCCACCGTGAATACACCGGGCAGATGAACCGCCCGTTTTTCCGTAAACCACGAGAATTTTATCTGACGGACAACGTTTGAAACGCGATACGATAGCCAGAATGGTGACAAAAACCACCACAACCAGCACTACAATTAAAAGCATGGGAGATGTTTCGAAAGGCATAATTTATTTAGTTTTCAGTTATGAGTTTTGAGTAGTTTTGAATTATCAATAATGTATAAATACCCCTTGTAAAAAGGCCTGAGGAGTTATTCTAAAATCGTGAATTCATTAAATTTTTTCAACAATTAATATATTGTTTTCAATTTTCACCACTTTCACGGCAGTTGTATTGTACAGCGATTCAAGGCCATCGGTCATGGCATCTAATTCACGAACCGAGCCGCCTACGCTAATCAGCACTTTGCCTTTTCCGTCCCGATGAGCAGGGATAGTCAAATAAACTTCGCCGGTTTTGTTCAACGCGTCTTCCATTTTGAAAGAACCGTCTTTTGCTAATTTAAACAGTTGTTGAAGGATCAGGAAAAAAATTATCACAAAACCAAGTCCAATCAACGCTGCAACGGTTATCAGCATCGACTTGTTGGATATGACCGAAAAGAGAGCTATTCCACCCCAACTGAATCCGAGCAGAAAATTAATCAAACTTCGGAGTGAAAAAAGGTCACCCAGCGAGTTGCCGAAACCCACATCGCCGTCTATATCGGCAGAAATGTCTCCTGTATCGCCACCGCCAACAAAAGTCATAATGGTTTGAATGATAAAAAATAAACTAACGGGAATTGCTATGTACCAAAAGGTTCGCAACAACGGGTCAAGATTTTGAAGTATTTCCATAACACGTTAAATTTGTTTTCAAAATTAATCAATTTTATTAACATGCAAGAGTTTTTCGTAATGATTTTGATAATGAAAACTGTTTCAAAAATATTCTCTAACTATTTTTAATCTGCAACTGTTAAGATTGTGAGAACAGAATTCTTATCTTTGCACGCGAATAATCGACGGTTGGCTATTACTGTTAGTTTCGTGTGGAATTATTGAAGTCCGCTCTGATATAATTTGCGACACACTTTATTGCCAATTGTCAACAGCTAAAATAATATTGTTTTGAAGTTTCAACTGCAACATACCGACCCGAAATCGAATGCACGCGCCGGATTGATCACAACCGACCACGGACAAATCGAAACCCCGGTTTTTATGCCGGTGGGTACTGTGGGAAGCGTGAAAGCGGTGCAAATGACTGAACTGAAAAACGATGTTAAGGCGCAAATCATTCTCGGAAACACGTATCACCTGTACCTGCGACCGGGTTTGAATATTTTGCAACGTGCAGGAGGATTGCATAAGTTCAACAGTTGGGATAAGCCTATTTTGACGGATAGCGGAGGATTTCAGGTTTTTTCGCTCGCCGAAAACCGGAAACTCAACGAAGAAGGAGCGGAATTTCGTTCGCATATCGACGGTTCGAAACATTTTTTCACACCGGAGAAAGTGGTGGACATTCAACGAATTATCGGAGCAGACATTATAATGGCTTTTGATGAATGCACGCCGGGCGATGCCGATTACGACTACGCGAAAAAATCGCTCGAACTGACCGAAAGGTGGCTCAAAAGGTGTGTTGACCGATTTAACGAAACCGAATGCCCGTACGGTTACAAGCAAACGTTGTTCCCCATTGTTCAGGGATGTGTTTATCCCGACTTACGTCGCCGTGCGGCGGAAAATGCGGCTTTGCTGGAAGCGGACGGAAATGCTATCGGCGGACTGGCGGTGGGCGAACCCACTGAAAAGATGTACGAAATGGTAGAACTCGTTAACGAAATTCTACCGAAAGACAAACCTCGCTACTTGATGGGAGTTGGAACACCGGCAAATCTGTTAGAAGCCATCGAACGAGGCGTGGATATGTTCGATTGTATCATGCCCACGCGCAACGGAAGAAACGGACAAATTTTCACCCAAAACGGCATATTGAACATGCGCAACGAGCGGTGGAAAGATGATTTTTCACCCATCGAAGAAGACGGCGCTTCTTATGTGGATAAACTTTACAGCAAAGCTTATCTACGTCATCTTTTCAATGTGAATGAGATTTTAGGCTTGCAGATTGCATCGGTCCACAACTTAGCATTTTATATCTGGCTGATGCAGGAAGCCCGGAAACATATTATCGAAGGCGATTTCCCGACATGGAAACAAACCATGGTGGAAAGGACCATGCAACGTTTGTAGTGAAAATTGGAAATCAGGAATTGGAATGTGATGACTTTAGTTCAGCGGATGGAATTTACGACTTTTAATGTGCCAATGATATGCCATACGCAACTGCCAACCGTCAACTGTCAAATAAAAAAGTATGAAAGATAAACCAACTCTGTTACGTATAGACAAGTATATCATCAGGAAATTCCTGGGAACATACATCTTTATGATTACGCTTATCTTGTCGATTTCGGTGGTGTTTGACATCAATGAAAAGATCGATAAGTTTATGAGCAACAGTGCCCCGCTCAAAGAGATTATTTTCGATTATTACTTTAATTTTGTGCCGTATTACGCCAATCTTTTCAGTCCGCTTTTCATCTTTTTGGCGGTGATATTCTTCACTTCCAAAATGGCTTCCAATTCCGAAATCATTGCCATCCTGTCAAACGGAATTGGGTTCACACGTTTGCTCAAACCATATATGATATCGGCTACCATTATTGCTCTTTTTACTTTTGTAATGGGAAGTTTTATTATTCCGCCGGCGAATGAAACGCGTATCGACTTCGAACGCACTTATATCGACCCGCACAAAAGGCAAACCAGCGACAGGGATATTCAGTTTAAGGTGGCAGAAGGAACAATTGCCTATTTTGGAAATTTTGATCTGGAAACCAACACCGGATATAATTTCTCCTTAGACCATTTCGATAGTTTGAAATTGGTTTCACGACTCACGGCGAATTCCATCAAGTACGACTCGCTATTTCACTGGACAATAAGCAATTATCAGATAAGGTCTTTTCATGGAATGGAAGAAAAAGTCACAAACGGAAGTTCTATTGACACGCTCATACAAATTGTTCCCAACGACTTTATTGTGGCGAGAACTGCTCAGCAAATGATGACTACACCGCAATTAATCAGGTATATTCGTAGCCAAAAACAGCGCGGTCTCGGAAATATTCAACCCTTCCAGATCGAATATCATTCGCGTTATGCGAATGTTTTTTCGGCATTTATTCTAACCATTATCGGGGCATCACTTTCTGCACGGAAAGTGAAAGGCGGAATGGGTTTGAATATCGGCATCGGGCTGGCTCTCAGCATGGCATATATTTTGTTTATGACAGTTAGTTCGTCGTTTGCGGTAAAAGGAAACATGAGTCCGCTCATTGCTGCTTGGATTCCGAATATAGTGTTTATCGGCATTGCATTTTATTTGTACAAAAGAGCGCCGAATTAAGACGAGGCGACTTGGAGATGGAACGAGAGGGCGAATATAATACGCGGCATGTTGAAATGAAGCGGAAATCCCGCCAAACGGGGGCACATCTCTAATATTTAAAAAAATATTTTTTAATTATGAGAAAAATAATATTATTTACACTGTTTTTAGCAGGCTTTTTATCTGTAAAAGCACAAACCAACTACCCTACCGTTGTTATCGAAACCAATTACGGCACTATGAAAGCCATGCTGTATGACGATACGCCCAACCACAGCAGCCATTTTCTGAAATTAGTGAAGCAGGGGTATTTTAACGGAACACTTTTTCACAGGGTTATCAAGGAATTTATGATTCAGGGTGGCGCTCAGGATTCGAGGAATGCTCCCGCCGGAGCGCAAATTGGCGGTGGACGCACCGATATGGATATTATGCCCGAATTTAGGGACAACTATTTCCATAAAAAAGGGGCCTTAGCTGCTCCCCGAAGAGGAGATAACGAAAACCCGCGGAAGAAATCGGATGCTTCGCAGTTTTATATCGTGCACGGGAAAGTATATACGCAAGGTCGGTTAGATTCTATGGAAATGGCGGTAAACGTACCCATAAAAAACAAAATTATCCGCGAGCACTATTTACCGCACAAAGATGATCTTGCAAAACTAAAAGCTACCGATGCCGGCGCTTTTAATGCCATGCTTGACTCGGTTCTCCACGTGGTGGATTCGTTGTATGAAGCCGCTCCAGGCAAATTTTTCCTTCCTGCGGAATTGAAAGAAGCCTATTCAACCATCGGCGGCGCACACCACCTGGACGGCGAATACACCGTTTTCGGCGAAGTAACAGAAGGGTTGGAAGTGATCGATAAAATTGCCGCATTACCCGTGGATGGCAACAACCGCCCGAAAAAAGATGCGAAGATTTTGAGAATTTACATTGAGAATTAAGAGATGAACTGATTAAATGGCAAGTTAATAAAATTCAATTTAACTTTGAATGATGAAACACAAAAGAAAAATGAGTGCTTATAGTACCCAAAAAGATAAAACGCATCTTATCATAAGCTTTACATTCGCTTTTTATGGGTCTTTCTTTCTCTTTTTTCTTTATAAGGGGATTACTACAAAAGTAATCATGCCGTCAGAATTGGAATCAATTTCAAGCCAATTATTATCACCACCGGAAATTGAATTACACAGAGGTACTCGTAATATTAATTTACGTATTCAAGCTTTCCCAAAAAGTGAATTCGTAATAGGTTCAATAGGTTTTGACATAATCATCAATCCTGTTGCTTTTGCTAAAACCGCAAAAGTCGGTGATTCCTTGTCAATAAGCATTTTGAAAAAAGACTATGAAAAAATGATTGTTGCAAGCAAACCAGAACGCATTATCTCTGTATATGAACTTAAATACAATAACTATAACTTCCTAACTTTATCTGCACATAACGATGAGAGCATGAAAGACAGGCGTTTAGGAATAATAGTAATGACCATTTTGAGTGCTGTAATGTCTTGGTTGAGCATTAAAAACCTCATAAAATATTTGAAATCGTAAAAATATTTACCTCTAATTGCTGTATTTTCTTCCTCACTTCCGTCAAAAAGGGGTTCATTTTTTCGCTATCCTTATTCTCAACAATAGCGAGCAATTCTTTCAGTTTTTCTCTAATTCTCTTTTTTCAATTGATCGGGAGTATAAGGGTTGAATAAAATCTCCGTAAGGAGAAAATCGTCTTCCGAAAGCAAGCCTTGTGTAATGGGCAGGACTCCGCCCCCGCAACGATGAGAGTACAGGAAAATTAAGAGCCGCCAAATAACACACGGCAACAAGTATCACAGACGAGCTTTGATGGAATGTGCATGGGGTGCTGTTCGCACCAAAGAATCAGCCTTTTGTTGTCGTTTTTGGCATTTGAAAGGGATGAAAAAACATCACAAACGCGTCATTATTGTCGTAGCAAGGAAAATGCTCACAATTATTTGGACACTTTTGAGTACAAAACAGAACTTTGATAAAGAATATCATTTGAAGAAAAAGACTGTCTAACTGATTATAAGTCAGTTTAGACAGTGTTTTCTAACAAAGTTGTAAAGTCTTTATATTTGCGGTGGGAAAACCCCGTTTTTGCAAACTTACTGATATAAACTGTTCGCATTGAACGCCGAAAAGAACCGCAAGAGTTCGCAGAGGAAGTACAACAAAAATCTTCGGATATTGCCAAATGCAAATGGCCTAACTATTCAACCGCATCGTCTCGCGAAAATTTTCTCGGAGCCACTACTTCACTATCGGGTCCCTGACGTTCGTTGCGGCGGAAAATATCCATTCTGTGCATCGGCCTCAGGTAATCGAGCCACATAAATCCTTTCAATTTCGATTCATCCGCTTTTAACTGGCTCAACGGGGTGGTTACAGCTTTAGTGGATGACCAGAGTTTCAGTTTCTGTAATTCATCGTTTAAGAAATCCATCGAAAGGTACGCGCTTTCGGTTTTGTTCAACCCGATAATGGTTCGCGCACTGTCTTCTTCCACCAAATAATAAAGCGATTCGGCATTGCCCTCCACCAGAACGTGACGAAGTTCCTCTTCTTCGAAGAAAGCTTTCAGATCGCGTCCGCTAATCTGGTTGTACTGGCCTTCATTTTCTCTGTCCTGAATGGCAAGGGCATAATCGCGCACGTGCGCTTTTTCTACGGTGCTGTCGTTCATATGCACATCGATACGGTTTCCGAGTATCTGATTGCTTTTGTTCCAGATAACCGGATTGCCGATAAGGTACAAAATGGAGTCTTTTTGAACGTAATTCATGGAATCGCAAACGCCCTGTATATCTTCTCGATAAAACCTCACGTTATAATACGCCTTGATGTCTTTGTAAATGGAGTCGGTAATCATTTTCAACGTGTCGCCGTGCAAAAATAAACTGTCGCTTTGGGAGTAATCAATGGCGTAAGCCGATTCGGTTGCCATTCCGTATTCGGTTTTTTCGTTGTAAATTCCGTAATTTCCGTGTAAAATGGCTTTTCGTTTGAAATCTTCCAGGTACATATTACCGAAAACTTCTCCAAAACCGGTAGCACGATTGTAAAAAACAGTATCCCCAACGAGCATTTTAGTGTTGTCGTTGCTGTAAATCTCCGATCGGTTAAACAGCCGGGCATCATCCGTATTGGTATTATACCATCCGTGCGAGGTATTAATATATCCACTGTCCGACACAATAGTCGATGGACCCAAGATGTCGGCTATCTTGGTTTCCGTATTGTACTTCAACGTATCGGAATAAATCGTATAATCTTCATTTATAAGCTTCACACTATCGCTAAAAAGTGCGTCTTTGCTCACAGGGTCGTATTGTCCCCAAAAGGAAGTTAGCTCATTTTTTTCGTCTATCAGCATTCCCCCGTCAAAATAATAACCAAGGTTTGCCGCGCGGTCATAATTCAAACTATCGGTAAAAAGCGTAACCTGTTTATCTTCCATTCTGATATTATCACGAAGACGCGCCAGACGGGTATTTCCATCGTAATGCAAGTAGTCTCCATATACGAAAATAGTATCGCCTTGCTCCATACGGACATTACTAAAAGCTTCAAACGTGTTGGTTTGTTCAAAAAGGTAAGCGCTGTCGCAATACATATACGCACCTTCGTGATAAAGAATTACACTATCGATAAGGATTTGTGCATCGAAATTTTCTCGTTTATACAAAGAACTGGCTTGCTTCAACTCAATTATTTTCAAATTTGGATTGACCGGAGGCGGTTGTTGCGGAAGAGCCGATATCATAAGCACAAAAAGCACACTCAATGAAAGTATGCCTTTGAATCTAATATAAGGACGAATTTGTTTTTTCATTTTTTAGTAAACAAGTGAACAGGTAAACAAGTAAACGAGTGCTTTTCGCTCCCTCGTCAAGTCGCCCTATTGCCAAGTCATTTCAGCCAGCCTTTATACTTGAAATCGCAACCTTTCCAGTTGGGATCGATTCTGACATAGATAGTTTCTATTTTCTTTTGAAGCCAATCGTCCATCAGTTCCTGACGGCGGGCATTTTCCGCCATTTGCTTGATAATCTGGTAATCGTTGTTGATATTGGCTTTGTGTCCGTCGTTCCGATTGGTAATTTTCACCATGGCAGCTACTTGTTTACCCTTATCGTTAATCATTATAAAAGGTTCCGATAACTCACCTACTTTCATTTCACCCGCTACTTTGGCAATATCTTGGTTGAGCTCGCTCAACTGAAAACGGGGAGTTCCCGCATTTTGAGAATTTGGGCGATTGTTCACCATAATACCCTTATTATTTCGGGTATCTTTATCGGCTGATAGAAAAGTGGCCGCTTCGTCAAAAGTGATTTTTTTATTCATAATTCCGTTCCGGATAGAATCGAGCCGGACGATGGCGGTATCCAATTGAACTTGTGGAATTTCAGGTTTAAGCAGTATATGCCTAAAGTTTACCATATCTCCTCGTCTTTCAAGAAATTGGATGATATGGTAACCATACTCTGTTTCCACTACATTGGATATTTTATTCGGGTCACTCATGGAAAAGACCGCGTTGGCAAATTCAGGTACCAATGACGATCGTGTCGTAAATCCATATTCACCGCCTCTTAACGCAGTTCCGGGATCTTGTGAGTGTACAACAGCCAATGTAGAAAATTGAGACTTACCGGATGTCACCTCTTCTGTAAGCATACGAAGTCTATTTTTAACTTTATCGATTTCATTCAAAGGAACTTCGGGCTCAACGGTTATTATTTGAACCTCCATTGTGGTGGGGATAAACGGCAAGCTGTCCTGTGGAATAGCATTGTAAAATTTTCTGATTTCGGACGGTGTGAGGGAAATATTCGTAAAGTGTTTTTGCTGAACGCCATCAATGAGGTGTTTTTCACGCACCTGAATACGGAGATCTTCACGTATATTTTTAATACTTTTCCCCCAATACTCTTCCAACTTTTCTGATGAACCAGACGAAGCAATATATTCATTCATATAAAACTCAACTTCTCTATTTACATTAACTTCATTAACTTCAATACTGTCGAGTTTTGACTGATCGAGAAACAGTTTCCTTATAGCCATCTGCTCAGGGATAAAACAATAGGGGTCGCCCTCAACACGTTGGTTTTGCAATTGTAACTCCTTGCGGTATTCTTCTACTTCGGATTTAAGTATGGCTTCATCGCCCACGACCCAAACAATTTCATCGATAATGTTATTTTGTGAAATGGCACTGTTTGTCCAAAAAGTTAAAGCGATAAACGATAATAGTATTTTTGCAGAAAACTTCATTTTAACCGTTTTATTTAAGAAATTGACTGTAAAAGTAGTTATAATACAGTTATCAGGCAACAAATCAATTATTAAAAGATATGAAAATGATGGAAGCCGGATGTCGGATTATAATGGAACAGGAGGTGGCATTACCGGCTGCTCCATCGAATCAGAAACAACTTGTGTGTAAGTTTTAGACAGCACTCTTTTACCTATTTTGGTAATCGCCCATGGATAATAAATTCCAAACGTAATTATGGAAAGAAGCGTTTGTCCCCATACGAACAAAAAATCAGCTTTTGATTCCAATTCGTAACCAAAGCTCAATTTTCTTGTCGGAGACTCAGCAAATGTTCTTTCGGCAAAATACTTATACAACTTAAGGTAAGCCAACGGGAAATAAATGCCAAGAGTTATCAATGTCAGCAATATTTGTATAAGAATCTGTAAACACGAAGGCCAAAACTGTGTTTTCCATTCTATCCGATAATCTTTATACTCCGCATCTACCATCCATTTGTAAACGTAATACATATAGGGTATCATAACTACAAAAATTATTGCCTGAATCAAGACTGTGATAATTCCTGTACTCATCTCTCCTCCATTCAATCCCTGAACCGCCATAACGCTTCCCATTATAAAGGCAACAACCATAATAGGAAGCAACGTGAGTAAAAAAATAACAAATAACATAACTCCTCTTCCCTTAAAACTGAAAGGGGCATTATTTAATGTAGTCTGATCGATAAAAAAACGTATAATATTCCGTATGAACCACGCCATATAAACTCCTAATGTAATCATAGACAAAAGGAAACCGAGAAGAACTTTCCCTATATACGATGAAAACTTACCGGAGAATAACAACGGCTGATCCTTGTAATGGGTATGCTCAATGAACAGTTTTGCCATATAAAAATAAAAGACAAATGAGCCTACAACCATTATTAGCAAGAGGACGCCGAGCCACAGGCTGGGAGTATCCGTTTTTCTATCGGCAAAGATAATTATTGCAACATAAGGTGTTAAAACCAAGACATAGAAAAGAAGCCATATCGGCAAAAACTTTTTGCCGGTCAAGGAAAAGTTAAAGTAATCTTTCATAAAATTGTTTTTTAGTTTTTCGCACCCAAAGTTAGACTTTATTGTTAAATTGAGCAAGATTTTATAGGGAAAAACTAAAACGTGGGAAAATATATTTATAGAAAAGTGTATTTTTGTTATTGGTTGCTGGCTAAAAATTTGTAATGCTATTCTTATGATTAATTGGATTTTTCTTATTATCGGCGGATTATTTGAAGCCGCTTTTGCTTTTAGTTTGGAGAGACTATCGGAAAGCTCGGGAAGAACTGCATGGTTGTGGTTTCTTTCGTTTTTGGCGAGCGTTTCCATCAGTATGTTTTTGCTTTACAAAGCCATCAGCAGTGAAAATGCCATTCCCGTGGGAACAGGATATGCTGTGTGGGGTGGAATAGGCGCAGTGTTTACGGTATTGGCGGGGATTATTTTTCTGGGAGAATCTATCGCTTTTTGGCGGATATTCTTTCTTTCCACACTGGTTTTATAGGTTGTGGGGTTGAATTTGGTAACTAAACATTAAAAAGAAGAGACGGTGCGCACACCGTCTCCTTTGTAAATTTTCATTCAGGGAACAACTGCTTTGAAAGCAGCAACTACTATTCAACGGCTGCCTGCGCTGCTGCCAAACGTGCGATAGGCACGCGGAACGGCGAACAAGAGACATAGTCGAGTCCTGCACGGTGGCAGAATTTTACTGATGAAGGTTCACCTCCGTGTTCACCGCAAATACCACATTTTAGAGTCGGTTTTTCTTTGCGTCCTCTTTCAACAGCCAGGTTCACTAACTCTCCTACACCTTTTTCGTCAATAATTGCAAACGGGTCGTGTTTCAAAATGCCTTTCTCGATATACATCGGAAGGAATTTCGCAACGTCGTCGCGGCTGTAACCGAATGTCATTTGCGTTAAGTCGTTTGTACCAAATGAGAAGAAGTCGGCTTCTGCTGCGATGCGGTCGGCTGTAAGAGTAGCGCGTGGAATTTCAATCATTGTTCCAACAAGGTATTCGATAGAATCGTTGTATTCAGCGAATACTTTTTTGATTGTCTCTTCAATAACCTCTTTTTGCGCTCTAAACTCGTAAACGATACC
>MVZJ01000030.1 GCA_002069095.1 Bacteroidetes bacterium ADurb.BinA174
CACCTCTACTCCACTCTTCACGCTCAATTGGGCAAAAGAGGCTGAACAGCGTGGCGCCGGAGAAATCCTCCTCACCTCAATGAATAACGACGGCACCAAAAACGGCTTCGCCATCGATATTACAGGCGATGTAGCTGCTGCCGTTAATATTCCGGTTATCGCTTCGGGCGGCGCAGGAACAATGCAACATTTTGCCGATATTTTTCAACAAACCAAAACAAGTGCGGCTTTGGCGGCAAGTATTTTCCATTTCGGAGAAATAGCCATACCGGAGTTGAAAAAGTTTTTGGAAGAAAAAAATATACCTGTGAGGGTTTAGAAATTAGAAATTAGAAGTTAGAAATTAAAAGTCAGAAGTTAGAATTAAGAGTCGGAAACTTGTCTTTTTTCTTGGTTCTTGACTCTTTTAGTCTTTAAAAAATATGCAAATAAATTTTGAAAAATCTGCCGGATTAGTTCCGGTTGTTATCCAGAACGCCAACACATTGCAGGTGCTAATGTTGGGTTATATGAACGAAGAAGCGCTCGAGAAAACCCGAGCAGAAGGCAAAGTTACGTTTTTCAGTCGGAGTAAAAACCGATTATGGACCAAAGGTGAAACATCGGGAAACTATTTAATCGTGAGTGAAATCCTCGAAGATTGCGATAACGATACACTCCTCATCAAAGTCTTTCCGCAAGGTCCAACATGCCACACCGGTTCAACATCCTGTTTTGCAGAAGAAACAGCCAGAGGTTTTCTCTACGAACTGGAGAAAGTAATTGAACAACGCATTGCCGAAAAATCGGAAAACTCCTACACAAGCAAACTATTTAGTCGTGGCGTAAACAAAGTAGCACAAAAAGTTGGAGAAGAAGCTGTTGAACTGGTTATTGAAGCAAAAGACAACGACATTGACCTGTTTAAAAACGAAGCAGCCGACCTACTCTATCATTTCCTTATTTTGCTGAAAACAAAAGAGTTGAAATTAGAGGATATTGAGCAAGTGTTGAAAGGAAGACATAAGTAGAGGGTAGATTTGAGTTTATAGGTGTCAGTTAGACAAGACATAAATTAATTTATGTTATTTTATTTTTTTAAGGGAAAATGGTAACTTTGTAAAAACTAACTTACAGGAAATTATGTCTCAATTTTGCCCACTTTGCGGAAAAAACAAATCGGGAAAAGCACTGTTTTGCGATGATTGCAAAAACAAAATAGAAAAGGAATACGAAGTTGATGTACCCGAAGAAAATAAAAGCACGGATCCTACTGACTATAAACAAACTGATATAAAGCCGGAATCGACCGAAAACAAGTCCGATGTTAAAGAACAAGATGAAAATTTAACTTCTGAAATAACCCCAGTTTCCATTAAGCCGCAAAGAAATAAACGTAATTGGTTTATTTGGTTGCTTATATTGGGTGTTTTGCTGGTTGTAGGTTTCTTTTATTACGGGCAAGTGGTGAGAAAAGCCAACTTAGATCGCTCGCAATGGGATGCCGCCGTGAAAGAGAACACAGTAAGTGGTTATCTAACTTATATGCAGGCGTTTCCAAAAGGAAAATATTGCAACCTGGCAGAAGAGAGTTTGATGAAATTAAAAGGAAACGAAGCTGAAATTTGGGGAAAATTACAAGTTTCGGAAAATACTGCAGAATTACGTGATTTTTTGACGCAATATCCTCAAAGTCCGTATAATTCACTGGTAAAAAAACGATTGGATTCGCTTACCTGGGTGGCTACATTAAACGATAACACGGCGGAAAGTTATTCTAACTACATGGTTATGTCGCAAAGCGGAGAATTTCCAGGCTATTATTTTGGCGATGCACAGGAAAGATATGAAATGTTGTTTCAGTCGTATCCGGTTATACAGACTGATTTGGATAACATAAAAAACACCGTTGACGGATTTTTCACGGCGCTATCGGCTTTGAATGCCGATGAGATGAGCAAATACCTCGCCCCTATAGTTTTCCGGTTTTTCAGTTCCGGTAGAGGGCAGCGCGAAAAAATAGTTGGAGACTTAATTATCTCGGGGGCGAGAATACAAGCTCCAACCATAAAATTTCTACCGAATATGAACACGGTAGCGTATGAAAAAACATTGATTGAACATTACATAGTGAATGTTTCCGTTCAAAAATCGTTTGTTGAAAATGGGCAGACTAAAACCGTTTCAGGTTATATCGTTAATATAGAGTTGGACAGGAACTTTCAGATAATTACTCTTACCGAAAGTAAACCAACTCCCGATGCCGTTTGACCGTTTTAATCCCAACTCAAAATCACTTTTCCGCAATGCCCACTTTCCATTACATCGAAACCTTTTTGGAAGTCATTGATACTGAAGCGGTGAGTAATTACGGGCGATAAATCGAGTCCCGAAATTAGCATTTGTTCCATTTGGTACCAAGTTTCCCACATTTCGCGGCCGTAAATTCCTTTCAGCGTAAGGGCTTTAAAAATAATTGTGTTCCAATCAACGGTCGTATTATTGGGAAGGATGCCTAACAACGATATTTTTGAGCCGTTGTACATGTTTTCTATCATATCGCGGAAGCCGGCAGGCGACCCTGACATTTCCAGTCCTACATCGAAACCACGCATTTTCAATTGTTTAACGGCGTTAGCAACAGTTTCGCCTTTCGAAAGATTTACGGTTATAGTTGCACCCATTTTGCGGGCAATCTCCAATCGATATTCGCTCATGTCGCTAACCACAATGTAGCGTGCTCCTGCAAAACGACAAATAGCCGTTGCCATATTTCCAATTAAACCGGCGCCGGTAATGAGCACATCTTCACCGATTAACGGAAATGAAAGCGCCGTATGCGTAGCATTTCCAAAAGGGTCCATAATCGATGCAATGTCATCGGGAATACGAGAGTCGAGTTTTATGACGTTTGCAGCCGGAAGCGATAAAAACTCGGCAAAGGCGCCGTCGCGGTTAACTCCTATGCCGATGGTATTTTCACAAACGTGTAATTTCCCGCGTCGGCAGTTGCGGCAGTGACCGCAAGCAATATGTCCTTCACCGGTAACGCGGTCACCAATTTTCAGGTTTTTCACGCCGGTGCCCATATCCACAATTTCACCCACGTATTCGTGACCGATTGTCATGGGCGTTTTTATTGTTTTTTGTGACCAATCGTCCCATTTGTAAATGTGTAAGTCCGTACCACAAATAGCGGTTTTTTTAATTCTGATAAGAACATCGTTCACTCCTATTTCCGGAACGGGTATATCTTGCATCCAGATTCCCTTTTCGGGATGTAATTTTACTAAGGCTTTCATAATAAGTTTGTCAGTTGTGAGTTATGGGTTATGAGTTTGTAAAGACGGTACGTGCATTGTCTTTACGCTTTAAATTACATTTAGTTTTTTTCCGACTTTTATAAACGCTGTAATCGCTTTGTCCAGATGTTCGCGTTTGTGTCCGGCAGAGAGCTGTACGCGGATGCGGGCTTCGCCTCTTGGCACTACGGGAAAATAAAATCCGGTTACGTAAATTCCTTCATCGAGCAGCTCTGCTGCGAATTCCTGCGACAGTCTGGCATCGTAAAGCATTACGGCACAGATGGCGGATTGGGTGGGCTTGATGTCGAATTTGGCTTCTTTCATTTTTGCTACAAAATAATCGACATTTTCGTGCAATTTGTCTTGCAAATTGTTCGATTCCTGAAGCAGTTCAAACGCCTTGATTCCGGCAGCTGCCACCAGCGGAGGAATGGAGTTGGAGAAAAGATACGGACGCGAACGTTGACGAAGCATATCTATAATTTCCTTGCGTCCGGTAGTAAAACCGCCTATGGCGCCACCAAATGCTTTGCCGAGAGTTCCCGTGATGATTTCGGCTTTTCCCAGACAACTGTATAGTTCGGTAACACCGCGTCCGGTTTTTCCGACAACTCCAGCCGAATGGCTTTCGTCGATCATCACCAACGCATCGTACTTTTCGGCCAGTTCCATTATTTTGTCGATGGGAGCCACGTTTCCGTCCATGGAGAAAACACCGTCCGTTGCGATAATGCGGAAGCGTTGTGCTTGGGCTTCTTTCAGTTTTTCTTCTAAATCGGCCATGTCGGCGTTAGCATAGCGATAGCGTTTTGCTTTGCAAAGGCGTATGCCGTCGATAATAGATGCATGGTTGAGCGCATCGGAAATGATAGCATCTTCATCGGTAAATAACGGTTCGAAAAGTCCGCCGTTGGCATCGAAACATGCCGCATATAAAATGGTGTCTTCCGTTTTAAAGAACTTGCTTATGGTATCTTCCAGTTCTTTGTGAAGGTCTTGTGTTCCACAAATGAAACGTACGGATGACATTCCGTATCCCCGGTTATCGAGAGCTTTTTTCGCAGCTTCAATCAACCGCTCGTTGTCCGATAATCCCAGATAATTGTTGGCACAAAAATTCAACACTTCTTGTCCCGATTTTACTTTGATTTCCGCGCTTTGAGGCGTTACAATAATTCGTTCGTTTTTGTAAAGTCCTGCTTCTTCGATGGCTTTCAGCTCGGTTTGCAGGTGTTTTTGCATTTTTTCGTACATAGTTTTTTATTTAAGTTGTGTGTTCTGAGTTTGAAAGTAGATATATTACCTTATTTTTCCAATAGCGATGGCGGCAATTCTTTCTTTGCTTTAACTCCCAAATCTTTCAGTTTTTGGGTTTGTAATACCAGGTTGTCGTTCCCTGTAGATAATTGTTTGTATGCATCGTTATACGCGTTTTGTGCTTGTTCAATATTTTTTCCCACTTTTTCTAAATTTCCGATAAATCCCACAAATTTATCGTACAATTTTGCGCCGCGTTCTGCAATTTCCATTGCGTTGCGATTTTGGTATTCACGTTTCCACAAATCAACAATTAGCTTTAATGCCGCAATTAAGTTGGTTGGGCTGATAAGCAGAATTTTTTTGTCATACGCATATTGCCAGATATCCGAATCGTGCTGTAGAGCAAGCATATATGCCGGTTCGTTGGGTACGAACATCATCACAAAATCTAGCGTAACGGCATAGTCCTGATAGCTTTTCCGGCTCAGGTCATCGATATGTTTTCGCATTGAACGCAGGTGTTCCCTGATAAAACCTTTTTGCTCGTTAATATCATTGCTTTGCGTGTAGCGGACATAGGCCGAAAGTGATACTTTGGAGTCAATAATCACTTTGCGTTCATCGGGATAAGAAACGATTACGTCGGGTTGCATCCGACTACCGTCTTCGTTTACGAGATAGGCGCCATCAACGTCTTTCAGAAACTCTTGCACAAAATATTCCCGGTCGCGTGTCAATCCCGATTTTTCAAGAATATTTTCCAAAATCATCTGTCCCCAATCGCCTTGTGTCTTGGAACTTCCTTTCAATGCATTGGTCAGATTCACAGCCTCTTCACTGAGCTTTGTGTTTAACTCTTTCAGTTTTTTTACTTCTTCGCCCAACGAAAAACGCTCTTTAGCTTCGGTGATATAAACCTCTTCGACCTTTTTCTTAAATGACTCGATATTTTCTCCTAACGGTTTCAGAATAATATCCAAATTCTCCTGATTAATCTTGGTGAATTTGTGCGTTTTTTCGTCCAATATCTTTTCCGCAATATTTTCGAATTCCAAATTAAATTGCTTTCGCAGGTTTTCCATTTCCGATTTTTGCGTTTCCAGCTTCTCCTTCAATGCGTTAAAATCGGCAATGGAGGCAGCAAGTAATTTGTTGGTTTCGTTAAATTCATCGGTTTTCGACTTCAATTCCGACTTGTAAGACCCGATATCCTCCAACTGTTTTTTTATGGTTTCGTTGGCGGCATTTAGTTGGGCTGCGGTATTGGAAAGGTTTCGCTCAAATTCTTGAACTTCATTCTGAAAGGCATCAATTTTTTCTTTGTAAGCAGCTATTTCAATTTTTAATTCCGCCTCATCTTCCTCCATCGATTTCAGTTTTTCGCGAGCGACAATGAGATCGGTATTTAAAGATACATTCTTCTCATTTTCGGCTTCAAGTTCTTTTTTCGAAACCGTTTTCGATTTAACCAGCAGTGTTGCCATTATCCAGGCGATTATTCCGCCGGCTACAAAACCTGTGAGAAGATAAATTAGTTCCATTTTAAATTTTTATATCTCCCAAAATATGCCCCATTTTATTCTTTTTAGTCTCCATGTAAAACCGATTGTATTTATTTGGAGTAACTTCGATAGGAACGTTTTCCACAACTTCTAATCCGTAAGATTCCAACCCGATACGTTTTACGGGATTGTTGGTCATCAACCGCATTTTGGTAACGCCCAAGCTTCGCAGGATTTGTGCACCTACGCCATAATCGCGTTCATCGGCTTTGTAGCCTAAATGCAGGTTAGCGTCAACGGTATCCATTCCTTTTTCCTGTAACTTGTAAGCAGATGCTTTTGCCATTAACCCGATTCCACGCCCTTCTTGATTAAGATAAACCAATACGCCTTTTCCCTCTTTCTCAATCATTTGCATAGCTTTGCGCAACTGTTCGCCACATTCGCATCGCATGGAACCGAAAATATCGCCCGTAACGCACGACGAGTGAACTCGAACCAAAATAGGCTCGTTTTCGCGCCATTCGCCTTTTATAAGCGCCACGTGGTCTAACCCATTTGATTTCTGACGAAAAGGAACCATGTGAAAGTCGCCGTATTCGGTAGGGAGGTGCACTTCTTCACCACGTGTTACAAGCGATTCGGTTTTTAATCGATACTTGATGAGTTCGGCTACAGAAATAATTTTCAGGTTGAATTCTTTTGCCATTTTCATCAGTTCGGGTAAGCGGGCCATTTCTCCGTCTTCTTTCTTAATTTCGGCAAGTGCGCCGGCAGGATAAAGTCCAGCCAAACGAGCTAAATCGATAGCAGCTTCCGTGTGTCCGGCACGGCGAATAACCCCTTTGCTCATGGCGCGTAGCGGGAAAATATGTCCCGGACGGCCTAAGTCTTCGGGTTTGGTTTCTTCGCGAGTGAGTGCCAATATAGTTTGTGCGCGGTCATAAGCCGAAATTCCGGTAGTGCAACCGTGTGTGAGCAAGTCTATGGAAACCGTGAACGGCGTGGAGTGAATGGAAGTATTATGGGTAACCATCATCGGTAACTCCAGTTCCTCAGCACGCTCTAAAGTGATGGGTGTGCATATTAGCCCGCGGGCGTGCGTTTCCATAAAGTTGACTTTCTCCGGTGTAATACATTCGGCAGCAATAATAAGGTCGCCTTCGTTTTCGCGATCTTCATCGTCAACCACAATCACAAAATTCCCTATTTTTATTTCTTCGATAGCTTCTTCTATCGTATTGAGCGTAAATTCTCTCATTTTACATCTTTTACCCAGCTATTCTGCTTTGTTGATCATTTAGTATTACAATTAATTCTTCGTTTAATTTTAATATGGCATCCAAATCCCTGTTAATTCGTTTTTCAAAAGGCAACGAAATCAGTTTCATAACAATACCAAGCGGAAAAACGTACATAAATATTTTTGTTAACGTCGTTCCTGCACTAAACGGACGAACGTATTTAATCAACACAGGATATTCTTTTGCTTTTTCAATAACAACCGGTCTCCGCGAGTTGGATAACTGATTGAGAATATCTTCCATGTCATTTTTTATCGATATTAAACTTTCGTCGTATCCGCTATCTGTCCAATACGTTTTATATTTGAATTTGCCGTATTTTTGCAAATGACCGGATACTTTCTGAGTAAGTTCATCTGTCGATTTCTTAATTTCAACATAATTTGGTTTTTCAATAACCACCTCTTTTATCGTGTAATTCCTTCTTTCGCGGATAAAGAAAAGTTTTTTGAAGAAGCTCACATAGGTATCAGTGCTCATGATTACCGAGTCGGTCATAGCCTTGTAAGTAAGGAAAATACCTAACGGCAGCAAAACAGCGGAACTGAACCACATCCCTATCCAGTGATCCCAAACGCCGTCGCGCGCCATTTTATAACCCACATTATCTAAAATATAGTAAATAATAAACAAAATAACCGATATAACAATGGGGGTTCCTAATCCGCCTTTGCGTACGATGGAGCCCAAGGGGGCGCCGATAAAAAAGAATACGAGGCAGGCAAAGGGAATGGTAAATTTTCTATGCCACTCTATCCACTGCCGGTTGATGTTCCGTTGTGTTGTAGTTTTGGACATCGAGCGGAAAAGATAGTCAACTCCGTTGTTTTCGGCTTTCGAATACGCGTTTTGAAGTATTGAATTTTGGGTTTGAATATCTTTTGATGAGAAAATAGAATCCATATCGGGTTTAACCGACGTACTTGCTTTTTGGATAATGGAATCTCTTTTGTCTTGCGGATAGCTGTTTCGAAAAGATAGATACGTGTATTGTTTCATTATCTTCCGGTCTGAGATATTAACGCTATCTATAAATTGTTCCAGCGAATCGATGGAAGTTCTTAACTGTGTGATGTTTTTAGCAACGTAACTACTCGATTCATTTTCTTCTAAAACACTCTCCTCCATACGGTTAAAATTATCGTCGTACGGTATGGTCATCGTTTTGGTGATAAAACTTTCGCGAGCATACGGAATAAATTCCGAAGATAAATTTATGTTTTCCGTCCCCTCCGTGAAATTCTGGAATTGTTGACCGTTGTGCATCGTAAAAATCAACGATAATTTATCTTCCGAAGTGCGCATTTCAGCCGAATCACATATTATCACGGCCATGTTTTGAAATCCACTGCTGACATCGTAGATAGAAACATCGTAAAGCATCCCGGTTTCCCGGTTTTTCTTATCCACATACAAGTTATATCCTTGGATTTCCTTATAAAAAACACCTTCGGGAACATCCAGTTCGGGAGATTTTTGTCGTATAGATATGAGGAGTGAATAAAATTTGGGTTGAATTTTCGGCATGGCGTTGTTCATGAAGAAAAACATGCCAATGCTAATAGCTCCTATCAATACAATGAGCGGAATCATGGCTTTGGTAAGAGAGATACCGGCCGATTTTATGGCCAATAATTCGAGGTTTTCGCCCAAATTTCCAAACATCATCAACGATGCTAACAAAATAGCCAGTGGAAGCGCCATTGGCACAAGCTGAAGAGCGGCATACCAAAACATTTCGCCTATTACACCCAATCCCAGGCCCTTACCAATCATATCTTCAACATATTTCCATAGAAATTGCATCAATACCAAAAAAAGGCATATTGCAAAAGTCATTAAAAATAACGGGATATAGGTTTTTAATAAATAGCCGTAAAGTCTCTTTATGTGGATATTTTTTCTCATCTTTTAAATTCGATACAAAGATAAGAAAATTACGTGGAGAATTGTGTTTTTAATATGTAAAGATAATTAACTCGCATTATTCACGCTTTTAGCTTTGTAATGAATAATGCGGGATAAATGCCGAATGTTTTGGTGGGTAGTGTTGGGTGTTACGAAACCCCCAATTGTCGTTTCATTTCCTCAATCTGTGTTTCCCACAAAGCTATGGCGTCCCCTTTTTCGTCGGATTCGGCAAAATCGGTAACCTGCAGGGCTATTTCACTTGATAATTCCAGTTTATGGAGCTGAAATTCGAAGTATATGTTTTCATCGTCCTCGTCCAACCAACGATAACGGATACTTTGCTGGGGTTTAACACTTATAATTTCGGCCTGATTATCTGATTTACCCCAACGGAATGTGTAAATATTCTCCTCATCGTTCATCGTAACTTCATCGGCAAACCATTCCGATAATCCGTCAATCTGGCTGATCATTCTCCACAAGCTCGCTTGCGTGGCATTTCCCATTACAAATTCTATATGAAACTTTTCTTTAAGCATAATTGCCCACAATAAATCGGGCTCAATATACGACTTTTTTCTGATATAATTGCATTTTGTAACAATTATTCGTGTAGTTGAGCAAAAGATTTAGATGAATGTAAAGGCTAATTTTCACGAAATCGGAAACTTGCTTTTCATCAGGCAAGTTTTTAACTTCGTGTTGTAAGACGGTGCGCGTTAGAGCAACGCAAAAATTCCGATTCATCGGGGCACCGTCTCTTCATTACCTAATCGGTTTATATTCTACGAATGCCTCAATGGCTTCGTAGGATGCCAATCCAAGTTTATCGTACATGTCGGCAGTGGCGCGGTTACGTTCTTCGGAGCGTTGCCAGAACAGACGCTCATCGTCGCCGAGGAAAGGTGCACTTTCCATTTGCGACTGGTGGCGCAGGATAGCGTTTCGTTTCTGACGAAGTTCTTCGGGCGAAATAGGAACCGCCATTTCAATATGGTCTATTTCCCATTCCATCCACGCGCCCCGATACATCCAAACGCGGCAATCTTTGTACCACTCATCGTCTTTCATCATATCGATGGAAGCCAGAATAGCGTCCAAACACACTTTATGTGTGCCGTGTGGGTCGGCAAGGTCACCTGCCACGTAAATTTGATGGGGTTTGATGCTTTCGATAAAATCTTTTACAATTTTTACGTCTTTTTCCGAAATCGGGTTTTTCTTCACTCTTCCGGTTTCGTAGAAAGGCAAATCGAGAAAATGTACATGGCTTGCAGGCAAACCTACGTATCTGTCGGCCGATCGGGCTTCTTCGCGACGAATTCTTCCTTTCATGAAACGAACTTCGGGTGTGTCAATATCTTCTTTTCCTTTTTCGTGTAACAAAAAGTTCAAAATACTGGTTAGTTTTTCGAGTGCAGTTCTATTTTCCGGCTCATATTCCTTGATAAGATTTTTGAAAACGGAAACGTAACGAATTACTTCTTCGTCACCAACGGCAATATTACCGGAAGTTTGATATGCAACGTATACTTCGTGCCCCTGATTCACTAATCGCTGAAATGTACCACCCATCGAAATAACATCGTCATCGGGATGCGGACTGAATATGATCACCCGTTTCGGGAAAGGTTTTGCCCTTTCGGGACGGTGCGTGTCGTCGGCATTGGGTTTTCCGCCGGGCCAGCCGGTAATGGTGTGTTGCAGGTCGTTGAATATCTTTATATTAACATTGTACGCCGAGCCATACAACGTGATCAATTCGCTCAGTCCGTTATCGTTATAATCTTTATTGGTCAGTTTCAATATGGGTTTATTCACCACACCACACAACCAAACAATAGCTCTGCGGATGAGTTTGCTTGTCCAATCGCAATCGGTTACAAGCCAAGGCTGGCTTATACGTGTCAAGTCGCTTGCTGCAGCCAAATCGATATAAACCTCAGCTTCGGGATGTGTTTGTAAAACCGATGCGGGCACCGATTCCGTTATAGTTCCTTCCACCATTTGCTTGATACTTTCCGCTTTTTGTTCACCCCATGCAAGAAGAGATATTTTCTTTGCCCTCATCATGTCGGCGATACCCATGGTAATGGCGCTAACGGGAACCTTGTCAAGAGATTCGTAGTTGGCAGCAATATCAAGACGCGAATCTCCGTCGAGCATCACCAGACGGGTTTGCGAATGCAAATTACTACCCGGCATATTAAAACCGATATTTCCTTTGCTTCCCAATCCCAGCAACAAATAATCTAATCCGCCCAATTGATGCAATGCTTGTTCGTACTCCTCACACTTTTCTGCGATGAGGTCTTTTTCAACAGACGCATCAATAGAATATATATTCTTGGGATCTATATCGATATGACCTAAAAACGAGTCTTTTATTAATTGTAAATTGGTGAGAGAAGGCTCGGATATCGGATAGAATTCGTAAATGTTAAATACAATTAGATTGCTGAAACTGACTCCGTCTTCTTTATGCATCCTGACCAATTCTTCATATACTTGAATCGGGGAAGTTCCACCTAAAACGCCAAGTACAAACTGTTTCCCTTCAGCTTGACTCTTTCGCAGGTCCTTTACAATGTGGCTGGCTACTTTTTTTGCAGCACGATTCGATTTTTCAAAAATGTTAGTCGGAATTTTTTCGAAACGGCTCAGCGTATATTCTTCAAAATCGTTTTCCGGCTTATAATACCGTTGCGGTATTCTTTCGAGTGTGATGTATGAACTTAAATCTAATCGCATGATATGATTTTTATAATGATTTCATTGACAAAAATAAGAAAAATTTGTCGGTTTATGCAAAAAATTCAAAATAGTTTCTTATTGTATTACCTGTTCTTTTTTTTATCGAGCTTTTTAACCACTTTGGAGTAAATAAACAAGGCAATGGCAGAGGTAGCCCCAATTCCTACAAAAACATACCAGATGTGGTGAGCGTGCTCTGTCGCTGCAGAATAGCCAACTGTATCTAATACGCCTTCGGCATTAGTGAACAAACGGGGGTCGGGGCAGTATTTTTCCAACAGGAATCCCGATAATCCAAAGGCAAACAAATATGAAAAGAAAGAGTGTAAGTGACTGAACCCCAAATATAAGCCTTCCTCTCCCTTAGGCGCTTGCAGCGAAAAATATTCCAAAAAACGAGGTGAAATAAAACACTCGGCAATGGCTTGCATGGCAATTCCTACAATCATCATAAAGGCTACAGGATGCATTCCGGCAATATATGCACCGCCGATTTGATTACCGAAAGACATTACCAGAGCCGAAAGCGGTATAATAATCATACCAATCATCATGGACGAAATTGCCGATCTTTTTTTCATTAACGAGGTAATAAAATTTACCAGCACAAATACTACCAACGGATTTACGTTTGCATACCATCCGGGTGATGCGCTTTCGCCGATTAACCGAATTACATATTTGGGCATAGTGGCGTACATCTGGCTTTGAATCATCCAAAAACCGCTGATAATCAGAATTAAAATCAATAAACGAAAGTTCATGAAAACCTTCACCATCGAACGGCCGATTTCGAGAAAGCTTTTTCCTTTTCCTTCGGTATGCGTCGATTTATAGAGGAGAAATACAGCAACTAATGCGATAAAAGTCATGCTTGCCGAGAAATAATTGAGGTAAACCAACCCCTGGTCGCCCATGCTTCGGCGCAACGGATCAACAACCGTTTTTCCGAGGAATGCACCAATATTTACCATCATGTAAAAAATGGAGTAGCCACGGGCACGGGTTTCGGTAGTGGTTTCGCGAGCAACTGTGCCGGATATTACCGATTTAATGAAAGCGCCTCCGACAACAATCAATATCATGACGGGAATGATACTCCATTGCATCGCACTTTCTTTGAGCCCTGTGAAAGTAGTGGTCATGCCGTATGAAACCAAGCCGGCGCTTTCAAGCAAAGTGGGAAGCAGTCCAAGGCCGCCATACCCTAATGTGAGCAACAGAAATGCCAATATGATGGCTGATCGAAATCCGATTCGGTCGGCGTAAGCGCCTGTAAACAAGGGGAGGAGATAAAGCAATGCGGAGAATACTCCCGAAATGAGTCCGGCCTGAACGTCGGAAAAACCCCAGACGTTAGACAGATATAAGGTGATTACAATAAAAACGGCATAAAACGCCAGTCGTTCAAGTAATTCTACAAAGTTCGCGACCCAAAAGGGTTTTGAAAATTTAATCATAACAGTATGTTTTATTTGTTAATTTTATGCACAGAAAATTGTTTTTTGTGCAAAGATAAATAAAAATTTGAAGTTTCCATTTTTCAGTTCTTAGTACGCAACTTGAATTCATGATTAATCCAAATCGATTACCGTGATTCCTGTACCTCCGAATTGAACGTGCTCGTCCTGAAAATGAGCAACCCCGGGAACTGTTCGCAGGTAATCGCGAATAATTTGCCGCAGAGCGCCGGTTCCTGTTCCGTGAAGGATGCGCACACGCGAAACACTTAACTGAATGGCATCATCGATAAAATACATCACAGCTTGCAATGCTTCGTCGCCGCGCATTCCGCGCACGTCGATATCCTGCTTAAAATTGAGCCTTCGCTCATGAAGTAAATCGCGCGTGTTGGATGCTTTTCTCTCTTTTCTTATCTGGTTGTTACTAACTTTTTCTAATTTTTCAAGTTCAACAGTCGATTTTATCATGCCGAAGGCGACCAACACCTTTTTGCCCTGAATTTTCAGAATTTCTCCTGTGACGGTTTGGCCCTTGATGCGAACAAGATCGCCTGTGACGATTTGGGATTTCAGATTTGACATTTCGGATTTAAGGACGGGCGTGGACCGCTGTTTCTTTTGTCCCGATTTGCTTTTCGGAACCGCACGGTTTATTTTTTCGCGAAACTCACTCAACGATTGTCTTGCTTGTTTTGTTTTTTCCTTATCGCCCTGTGCCTCTTTAATTAGGCGTATGGTGTTTTCTATTTTCGCATTGCTTTCAGCAATAAGTTGTTCGGCTTGTTGTTTAGCTTGTGTGAGGATTTCTTTTTTCTTCCGGTTTATTTTCTCCATTTCGGTTTCGTACTTCTCCGAAATTTCACTTAGACGGTTGCGTTCGCGGCGCACTTCATCGCGCTTTCGTTCCCAGTAGCGGCGGTCGCGCGAAATATCCTGCAAATACTTGTCCATATTGATGTAATCGCTTCCCACAATTTCCGATGCTTGCGCAATAACGTCATCGGGGAGACCGATTTTTCGGGCGATTTCCACGGCAAAAGAACTGCCGGGATTTCCGATGGAAAGTTGAAACAACGGCTGCATCTCGTGACGATCGTAGAGCATGGCGCCGTTAATTACACCTTCGTTTTCGTTGGCAAAATGTTTGAGATTTTGGTAGTGGGTGGTGATAACGCCAAACGATTTCTTTTGATTATACCTGTCTAAAAGTGATTCGGCAATAGCAGCGCCGATTTGCGGTTCCGTGCCGCTTCCGAATTCATCGATAAGCAACAACGAATGCTCGTTGCAGTTTTTTACAAAAAACTTCATGTTCTGCAAATGGGAACTGTAAGTGGAAAGGTCGTTTTCAATGGATTGCTCGTCGCCGATGTCGATAAAAATATCGTTGAACAAACCTATTTTCGAGTTCTCTCGCAACGGAATTAATAAACCGCATTGAACCATATATTGCAGCAATCCCACCGTTTTTAAACACACCGATTTACCACCGGCATTGGGACCGGAAATTACTAAAATGCGGTTTCTGTCTTCGAGGGTTATGTCGAGAGGTACCACTTTGCGATTTTGCTTTTGCAAAGCCAGAAAAAGAAGCGGATGTACGGCCTGCACCCAATCGATAATGAGTCTATTTTCGAAGCTGGGCTTCAATGCATTTATTTGCAGCGCAAATTTGGCCTTAGCACGAATAAAATCGATAAGAGCAAGAAAATTATACGATTCCAGTAAATCGGGTAAGAATGGGCGCAAGTAGTCGGTAAACTCGGTGAGAATGCGGATGATTTCGCGGCGTTCGTCGTTTTCTAATTCGCGGATGCGATTGTTGGCTTCCACTACTTCCGATGGTTCGATGTAAACGGTTTTTCCCGATGCGGATTCGTCGTGTACGATACCTTTTATTTTTCGTTTAAACGACGGATTTACGGGAATTACCAACCGTCCGTCGCGCATACTTGGAGCAACATCTTTTTCCACGAAGCCTTCGGCTTGCGCCTTACGTAAAATGGAATTCAGGCTTCGCGAAATACCGTTAAAAGTTGATGTTATTTCCCGACGGATGCTATTTAGTTGAGGCGATGCATTGTCTCTTATCTGTCCGAATTCATCGATAATCCGTTCGATTTTTTTGATGATTTCGGGTGAAACAAAAATATTTTCGGCAAGTTGTATTAAGTGCGGGTAACGTTCCAATTTTTCTCCGTCGCTGCTGAAAAACTTTACGATAGAATTAATGGTTTGAAGCGATTTATTCAGTTCCGACAACGCGTTTTGCTCAATCCACGAACCCACCACGCGAATGCGTTTGAGTACAGGGCGAACATCGTAAAAATTATCCGACGGGAAAGCGTCTTCTTCCTGAAGTATATGTACGAATTCATCGGTCTGTGACAATTGCACATCAATCTCTTCAAAAGAGACGGAAAATTGCATTTCTTTCACCTTTTCTTTCCCCAGCGGACTAAGGCAATGTTGATCCAGTAACTGCCTTATCTTGAAGAATTCTATTTTTTGCTCGAAATTTTCTGGATAAATCACTTTTTGGTTTTTGATTTCTGATTTATGATTTCGGAATCGGTACAAAAATACTCTTTTTCGACGATAAATACATATCTTTGAAGTTTCAAATCAAAAATCTTATGAAGCTATTCCTTATTCTTGCACTTACGGTGGTGAGTTTTTCATCTCTTTTTTCGCAAAGTAATACAAAACTCACCGACGAAATCGCCCTTAAATTGTCCACTCTTCCGCTTAATTGCATCGATCAGGAATATCCCAACAAGCCGGGACACACCTATGGTTCTGCCGATGAAGTAGGCCTTTCACCGAAGGCGTTGCATCCCGTTTTTTACGGATGTTTCGATTGGCACAGCAGCGTTCACGGACACTGGATGTTGATTCGGTTGTTGAAAACAAAACCCGATATTGTAAATATAAATGAAATTATTACCAAGTTGAATAATTCCTTTAACAAATCGGATGTTGAAGTTGAGGCAGCATATTTTACGAAGTATGTTACCGGTAAAGGTTTTGAAAGGACTTATGGCTGGGCTTGGTTGCTGAAATTGGATGAAGAACTTGTATCATGGGATAGTCCGATGGCCAGGCAATGGCACAAAAATCTTCAGCCCCTGACCAATCAAATTATCCAATTATGGACGGAATACCTCCCAAAACAAACGTATCCAAACAGAACCGGCGTACATCCCAATTCGGCTTTTGCACTCGGCTTTGCCATAGATTGGGCACGTGTAACGGGCAACAAGGAGTTTGAACAGGCGCTTACAAAAAAATCGATGGAGTTTTACGGCGACAACACTGAAACTCCTGCACATTTAGAGCCGGACGGCGCCGATTTTTTCTCTCCCAGTCTCGAAATTGCAGATCTGATGAGGAGGATCTTATCGGGTAACGATTTCGAAAAATGGTTGAACGCTTTTTACATGCAAAAAGGAATTGATAGAATCAGCGAAATTCCCATCGTTAGTGATTTAAGCGATTATCAGACGGTACATTTGGTGGGTTTATCGTTTTCGCGGGCATGGTGTATGAAAGGAATTGCCAAATCCTTGCCCGTAGGGCATCCGTTGAAGCCGCATTTCGAAGAAACCGCACAAAAACTATTGAACAATGCTCTTCCACTTGTTTTCGACGGAAATTACGGTGGCGAACATTGGCTGGCATCGTTTGCGTTGATGGCTTTGGAATAAAAATTACTTTTTTGTTTCGGTTTTATCGTTTTTGGGTTGCAAAATTCAAAAAGTTATACTACTTTTGCACCTCGATTTGGATTACAAATTTACTAAATGTTGGCGAGATAGCTCAGTTGGTTAGAGCGCATGATTCATAATCATGAGGTCCCGGGATCATGCCC